>JAPOPM010000218.1 GCA_026712905.1 Deltaproteobacteria bacterium | reverse complement strand
GTCGTCTCCATGCGTTCGGCCAACTCCGCCTGCGTCAGTGCGGCACGCGTGCGGGCCTCGATCAGCATGCGCGACAACGCGAATTCCGGCTCAAGACGATCATAGGCTTCCCGGTACTCCGGGTCCTTGCTCCATTCCCGACGCAATGGGCCGCCAGCGTGAGCCCCGGAATCGCTCCGCCGATGAGAATCTTGGCCACCGAGATCTTGGCGATGGCGGCGAGGATGATGGCGAGCCCGCTGGGCGGGATCATCATGGCGAGTCCGCCGCCGCCGAGGATGCGTCCGAGGCTCATGGGCTTCTTGTAGCCCTGCTTCTCCATCTCAGGGGTGAGCACGGTGGCCATGACCGTGGAGCTGGCGAGGGAGGAGCCGCTCATGGTGGCGAACAGGGTGGCGAAGGCGATGCCCAGGATCGACAGCCGTCCCGGTATGCTGCCGAGCCAGTCGCCCAGCACCTGGAGCATGGTGTTGCCCATGCCCGAGTGGAAGCGGTTCGGGCGTCCTGCCAGCGCCGGTAGTAGCCGCAGGTCCGGCGCATGAACTGGATGCACAGCGACGCGGCGCCGACGGGGATGGGGATCAGAAGCGGGGACAGCGGCGGCTTGAGGGGGTTCTCGCCCGAAAAAGGCGTCTGTGGCGCCATTAACTGGAACCCGCCGGAGATGCTTGACACCTGTCCTTCCCCGGTCCTATCTTGGGCGCCATGCCAGTCATCGACGCAGACGCGCACGTGGACGAGACCGAGGAAACCTGGGCCTATATCGACGAGGCCTACAAGCGGCACACCCCGGTCACGGTGATGCAGGATCCCGCCAGCTCCGGCGGCACGCAGCCCCAGGGCTACAATCGCTACTGGTGCGTGGACGGGCGCTTCCTGGTGCGGCGCGTCCGGGACGACAAGCGCACGGAGACCACCGTGGAGACGCGCGAGCTGCTGGACGTGGCGGCGCGCCTGCGCCACATGGACGAACTCGGCATCGACGTCCAGGTGTGCTATCCGACCACGTTCCTGCTGCGCTGGAGGCCGCGGGACGACATCGAGCACGCGCTGCGCAGGGCCTACAATCGCTGGATGGCTGACCGCTGGAAGCTCAGCGACAACCGCCTCCGCTGGGTGGCTCTCCTGCCCATGGGCGACATGGACGAGGCCGTCAAGGAAATGCGCTTCGCCCGGGAGAACGGCGCCTGCGGGTGGATGAAGAAGGGGCTCGAATGCGGCAACCGGCGCGCGGGGGACTCCTACTTCTTTCCGCTGTACCGGGAGTCGGAGGCCCTCGACATGGCCGTGTGCGTCCACACCGGTACGGGCGACCCGACGCTCACCGACGCCGACGCCACGATCCTGAGCCTTCACAACATCACCACGCCGGTCATCGACGCTTTCAACTCGCTGGTCATGGCCGAGGTGCCGGCGAAGTTTCCCAAGCTGCGGGTGGGTTTCATCGAGGCCATGGCCTCGTGGGTGCCGTTTGCGCTGGCGGAGCTGCGCGCGCGTCACGAGCGTTCCCGCTGGTTGTTTTCGTTCGACCTGAGCACGAACCTGCTCAAGGAGTCGCGGTTCTACGTGGCGTGCCAGACGGTGGAGGACCTGCCGTACCTCATCCAGCACTGCGGCGAGGACAACCTCGTGGCGGGAACCGACTACAGCCACGCGGACCAGTCCGCCGAGATTCGCACCCTGAGCGTGTTGCGGGAGATGGGGGAGGAGGGCGTCATCACCCCCCGCCAGGCCGACAAGATCCTGGGGGACAACCCGGCCGCTCTGTATGGTCTTTCGTAGGCGTTACCTGGCCGAACAACATCCGGGCTCTGCAACGAGATACACAGGAGGTTCCAGCCGTGCCGATTCTGCAACGCGATGACGTGGAACTCTACTACGAAGTGACGGGCGAGGGCCGTCCTTTCGTCTTCATCAGCGAGACGGCGTGCGACGGCGACGTGTGGAAGATGTACCCGGTGCCGGAGTTCTCCAGGGACCACCGGTGCATCACCTTCGACTACCGCGGCACCGGCCGCTCCGGCAAGCCGTCCATCAAGTACAGCACGGACATGTTCGCCGATGACGTCGCCGCCATCATGGACCACGTGGGTGCCGGCGATGCGGTCGTATGCGGCCACTCCATGGGCGGCCGGGTGGCGCAACTCCTGGCCCTGGACCATCCGGGGAAGGTGAGCAAACTGATCCTGGCGTCCAGCGGAGCGTCGTTCCCCGACACCAAGGGGATACCCCTCAAGCTGGCCACGCAGATGGTGGAGATGGGCTACGAGCGCTACGTGAGCGACAGCTCCGTGGCGGTGGGTTTCACCGAGGCATTCGCCCGGCAGAACCCGGACCGCATCCAGGCCTATCTGGACGTGCGCATGTCCAACCCGTGCCCGCCTGAGTTTTACCTGCGCCACGTCATCGCGCGCCAGGAGCACGACACCAGCTACCGGCTGAAGGACATCACCGTTCCCACCCTGATCCTGGTGGGGGAGGACGACCGCAGCGTCACCAGCGACATGGACCACCGGACCTCGGCGGACATCCTGGCCGACGGCATCCCCGGCGCTCGCCTGGCGATTCTTCCCGGGGAGCGCCACAGCTACTTCTTCGCCAACCCGGAGGCATCGTTCAAAGCCATCCGGGAATTTCTGCAAGGATAAACGGGGCGGCCGCGGCGGGCGCTCACTCCCTCGGCGGAAACTCGAAACCGACCTTGCCCTTGTCGTCGAGGACGAGCCAGGCGGCGAACTGCCGGCCGGACTTGGAGGAGACGAACTCCGGCAGAAGGTCGGTCTTGCCGTCGGTCAGGAGCTTGGCCATCTGGACGCGATCTACGGGCTGCTCCAGAATGACCGTGCCGGACTTGAAGCGGCAGGGTTTCTGGTCCGCCTGGGACTTCTCGCACAGGTACTGCGACTGCCACTCGAAGACCCGGCCGCCGCAACGGGGGCACTTGCCCACGGGCTCCTGACCCGAGAAGTCGGCCTTGGCGGCGGGTTTGTCGGCGGCGGTTCCGGCGGTCTTCCTCGGCGGCCGCGGCTCGAACTCGAAACCGACCTTGTCGTCCTTGATCACCAGGAACGCCTTGAAGGAGCGGCCGGTGCGCGCGGAGACGAAGCCCGTCAGGAGGTCGGTCCTGCCCTCGGCCAGGAGCTTCATCATCTGCTCCCGCGGCACCTCCTGGCGCAGGATGATCTTGCCGGAGCTGAATTCGCAGGTGCGCGTGTCGCCCACCGCGTTCTCGCACACGTAGCGCATGGGCAGCTCGAACACGCGGCCGACGCAGCGCGAGCACTTGCCCAGGGGCTCCTGGTCGCTGAAGTCCGCTTGCGGCTCCCCCTCGCCCGCGCCGTTGCGCGTGTCGTTGCCGAAGTCGAAGGCGATCTTGTGCTCGGGCGACAGGTTCAGCACCGCGGCGAAGGGCCGTCCCTGCCGGCTGCGGAACCCCTGAAGCGGCCCGATCTGGCCCTTTCCGATGAGCGTCTCGATCTCCTCGGTGCTCAGCAGCCGTCCGGCGAGGATCTTGGGCAGGCTGAATTCGCAGTTGGCGCACTGGTAGTTGCGGTAGCGCTCGTGCACCTCGCCCTCGCACTTGGGGCACGGGGCCGCGAGGGAGCCGAAGTCCCCCGGGATGGTGTCGTGCTCGTACTGGCGCGCGCGGTCGACGATCTGCCGGGTCATCTCGGCGATCTCGCCCATGAACTCGTCGCGGCTTTTCTTGCCGCCCTGCATCTGGAAGAGCTGGTACTCCCAGTTGCCGGTCAACTCGGGCTTGGTGAGCTCCCGCACGCCCAGGCCGTTGAGCAACTCCATGAGCATGAAGGCCTTGGGCGTGGCCTGCAGCTCCTTGCCGTCGCGCACGATGTAGTCCTCGTCGATGAGCCCTTCGATGATGGACGCGCGGGTGGCCGAGGTGCCCAGCCCCTTGCCCGCCATGGCCGCGCGCAGGTCTTCGTCGGTCACAAGCCGGCCGGCGCCCTCCATGGCCCCGAGCAGCGTGGCCTCGGTGAAGCGCGCGGGCGGCCGCGTCTGGTTCTGCTTGACCTCGACGCCGGTGGTGTCCACCGGCACGGCCCCGGCGGTCGCGCCCGTGGGGTCCGCGCCGGCGGCACCGCCGTTGCCGGGAACGTCCCTGGAGACGCCATCCGCCGCGCCCGCGTCCGCGGACACGGCCCGCAGGGGCGCCAGCGTGGGCTCCTCGCCCTTCTGCGCGTTGTCCCGGCCGTGCACCTCGAGCCAGCCGGCCTTGACCAGGACCTTGCCGTTGGTGCGGAAGGGTTCGCCCTCCACGCGCGTGATCCGGGTGGTCTCCAGGTATTCGGCGGCGGGGTAGAAGATCGCCAGGAAGCGCCGGGTGACGAGGTCGTAGATCCTCTGTTCGATGTCGTTGAGGCGCTTGGGCGCCTCGGTGGTGGGAATGATGGCGAAGTGGTCCGATACCTTGGCGTTGTTGAAGATGCGTTTGTTGGGCTTGACCCAGTCCTGTTCCAGGATGTTGTCCGCGAAGGGCGCGTAGCTCGTGTCCTTGAGCATCCGCAGCGAGTCCTTGACGGTGCCCACGTAGTCCTCGGGCAGCGCGCGCGAGTCGGTACGCGGGTAGGTCAGCACCTTGTGGCGCTCGTACAGCGCCTGGGCGATCTGCACCGTGCGGTTCGCGCTCAGGCCGAAGCGCGCGTTGGCCTCCCGCTGGAGGCTCGTGAGGTCGAACAGCGGCGGCGGCGCCTGCCGCGTGGGCTTGCTTTCCTCGGTGGCGCTTCCGGCCTGGCCCAGGCACCTGTCGCGAATGGCCTCGGCCGCGGCCTCTTCCCAGATACGCTCGGGACGGGCGTGGGGCTCGCTGTCCTTCTTCCTGAACTTCTCGTCGAACCAGCGTCCCTGGTACTCGCCGCCTTCCGCCTGGAAACTGGCCGTCACCTCCCAGTAGGGCTCGGGTCTGAAGTCGCGGATGGCGGCCTCGCGCTCCGCGACGATGGCCAGGGTGGGGGTCTGCACCCGCCCGACGGTGGTCTTGTAGAACCCGCCGGGCTTGGAGTTGAACGCGGTCATGGCGCGGGTGCCGTTGATGCCCACGAGCCAGTCGGCCTCGGAGCGGCTCAGGGCGGCATCCGCCAGGGGCTGCATGTCCTCGTCCTCGCGCAACTCGACGAAGCCGTTGCGGATGGCGGCCGGGGTCATGGATTGGAGCCACAGCCGCTTGACGGGCTTCTTGGCCTTGGCGTGGCGCACGATGTTGCGGAAGATCAGCTCGCCCTCGCGCCCGGCGTCGCAGGCGTTGACCAAGGCATCCACGTCCCTGCGCTTGATCAGTTTGACGAGCGTCTTCAGCCGGGACGCGTTCTTTTGAATGGGCTTGAGATCGAAGTAGGGCGGAATCACCGGCAGGTTGGCGAAGCTCCATTTGCCCTTCTTCGCCTCGACCCCTTCCGGCGGGGTCTGCTCCAGCAGGTGACCCACGGCGGACGACAACACGTAGTCGTCGCTCTCGTAGTAGTCCTGGTGTCTCTTGAAGCCGCCCAGGGCCCTGGCCACGTCGGCGGCCACGGACGGCTTCTCCGCGATGATGAGCGCTTTACCCATGTTGCTTTCCGCACTGTTGTCCGGACGACGGCAGGGAATCCACGGTGTGCGCCCCTCCGCGCGTCCACCGTGAACAGTGCATATGTCTAATACAGGTATACCTGTCAAGCGCGCGGGAGCAAGCCGTTAGCGGTAGGGGGTCGATCCGTGTCATAAGGGGGGGCAGTGGATTCCGTGGAGCGTGACGGCCTCCCGGCCGTGGCCGCGGCGTTCCGCGGCCGCCCGTTCTTCGCCTGTCCATAGGAGGACCGCACCCATGCCCAACGTCAAGCTGCCCACCGGCGTCGACCTCTACTACGAGACCCACGGCCAGGGAGAACCGCTCATCTTCGTGCCCTCCACGGCCTATTCCGGCGCGGTGTGGAAGCCCTCGCAGATGCCGCTGGAGGACTCCCTGAACCTGATCTTTCATGACCCGCGCGGTTGCGGGCGCTCGGTGGCGCAGCAGAGCGTCTACACCATCGAGCTCATGGCCATGGACATCGTGGCGCTGATGGACCATATCGGCTGCCCGTCGGCCCACTTCATCGGCCATTCCATGGGCGGGCGCATCGCCCTGTCCCTGGCGCAGAACTTTCCCGGGCGGATCAAGAGCCTGATAATGGCCGCGGCCGGCTCGGGCACCGCGGGCCGCGCCGGCCCCGACTGCGTGCCGGGGCTGCCCTTCGAGTGGGTCCACGACATGGTGCGGATGGGTTTCGAGAAGTTCGTCTACGACGAGATCGTGGAGACCGATACCTTCTTCACCGACGCCTACCGGAAGTCGCACCGCGCCGACGTGGAAGCCTTCTTCAAGCTCGCCTGGGAGACCCACGCCAAGCTGCCGGAGTTCATCCAACTGGTCATGGCGCGGCACAGCTTCGAGGGCACGCACCGGCTGGGCGACGTGCGCTGCCCGACCATGGTGCTGATCGGCGACGGCGACACCCTGGGAAGCAACCACGTGGCGCAGGCCCAGGTGCTCAAGGACCGGATTCCGGGCGCGGAGCTGAAGGTCCTGGAAGGGCAGACCCACGGATTCTTCTGGGAGGACCCGGAGGGCACCAACGACGTCATCCTCTCCTGGGTGAAGCGCCATAGCTGAGCAAGCCGCGCCGTCCGGAAAACCCGGTGCCGCACCGCCCATGCCCGGTGAGGCGGCGAGGCCTTCCTTCTGGACGCGCACGTTCCTCCTGCTGTGCGTGTCGCAGTTCCTGGCCTACGGCCATCACGCGCTGCTGACGCCCACGCTGCCGCTCTACGTGGACCATCTTGGCGGCTCGCCCCTTACGGTGGGCCTGCTGCTGGCGGTCTTCAGCGCCAGCAGCATCCTCATCCGTCCTCTGCTGGGCACCTGGGTGGATACCCGCGGCGAGACCTTCGTCCTCAGCCTGAGCTGCGTCGGGCTGTGCCTGACGGTGCTCATCTTCATCGTCCCCTACGTCGAGGGGGCGTTCACGGCCAACATCCTCCGGGGCTTTTCCTGGGCCGGCATCAACACCAGCGGCTACGCGTTCCTGGCGGCCGCCGTGCCCGGCGACCGGCGCGGCGAGGCCAGCGGCTACTACTCGGGCATCCAGGCCAGCTCCTCGGTGTTCTTCCCCACCGTGGCCCTGTGGATGATCGAGCTGCCGGCGGGCGGCTACGCGAGCGTCTTCGTGCTGTCGAGCGCCGTGGCGCTCCTTGGGGCCTTGCTCGCCCACGTGTGCGGGCGGGGCGTTCAGCGACAGGCGGGAGGCCCGCCCGCGCGCGCCGCCAGGGTGCCGTTCCGTGACCGTACCTGGTTCGACCGCTCCATCGTGTTCGTGGCGCTGCTGCTCTTTTGCCTGAACCTGCCCTGGTCCGGCCTGACCTCCTTCATCGTCCTCTACGCCCGGGAGGTGGGCATCGACAGCCTGGGCTGGTACTTCGTGGCCATCGGCTGCGCGAGCCTCGTGGGCCGCCCGCTTTTGGGCCGGGTCTCCGACCGCATCGGCCGCGTGCCCGCGGTGGTCGGCGCCTACCTCCTGGAGATGGCCGGGGTCGGGCTGGTCTTGCTGGCGCGAGACGTGACCATGATGATGACCGCCGGGGTGCTCTTCTTCCTCGGCTACGCCATGGGCGTCTCCACCACCCTCGCCCTCGCCATGGAGCGCGCCGACCCGCGCCGCCGCGGCGTCGCCATGGCCACCTTCTCCATCGCCTTTCCGCTGGGTTCGGGCCTCGGCGCCGCGGTGGCCGGCGGCGTCATCGCGCTCGTGGGCTACCGCGGCATGTACATGAGCCTCATCGGCGTGCTGGTGTGCGGGCTGCTGCTGACCTTGGGCCGGAGGGCGGCGTTGGCGAAATGATGTTTGTCGATAGGAGCGGCCCTGTGTTAACTTGTTGCCCCGACCTGGTGGCATGGCGCCTCGCATGGTCAAAACTTTCAGAGGAGGTATGCATGTTTTCCAAGTTGTTCAACGGAAAGAGCGGATCGCCAAGGATCGTCGCCGGCGTTTTCGCCGCGGTGCTGGCGGCCTCGCTGCTGGTCCCGGCGGGCGCGTGGGCGCAGCGCTCGGACGCGGAACTGAAGACGCTGTTCGAGTCGAAGCCGGTGACCATCATCGTGGGCTCGGCCCCGGGCGGCGGCTACGACACGTTTTCCCGGATGGTGGCACGGTTCGTGACAGCGTATCTGCCGGGGGACCCGTCCTTCATCGTCCGCAACGTTCCGGGAGCGGGCCAGCTTCGCGGGCTGCGCCGGGCCATGAAGGCCAAGCCGGACGGCTTGACACTGGGGTTGCTGCATCCCCGCTTCGTTCAGCGTGAGCTGGCCGGCACGGACGTGCCCGACTTCGATCTCAAGACGGTGCGCGTGCTGGGAAGCCCGAGCGCCGGCGCGGTGCCGCGCATCTGGTGCGTACGCCGCAACATCGGCGCCAGCTACGCGGATCTGGTCAAGCGCGGCCAACCCGTGACCAGCGGCGGCAACGCCCCGGGCGCGGCATTCGGTATCGGACCCCAGTTCGTGCAGGAGCTGGGCGGTCCCATCAAGATGGTCTACGGCTACGGCGGTACGTCCGAGATCATGGCCGCCTTCGACCGCGACGAGATGGAAGGCGTCGACCGTTGCGTGAAGGAGAACGTGCCGCGGCTGTTCCCGAAGTGGATCACCGACAAGAAGGTAGCGCCCATCTTCTGGTGGGAGAAGGAGCCCTCCAAGGACTGGATCGGGAAGCTCGGAGCCACCAAGGTGCCGCACATCTTCGACGTCGTGAAACCCACCGAAGAGCAGAAGAACGCCTTCCTCGTGGCGCAGCAGTTCAACACGTTCAGCCGGATCTTCGTGCTGCAGCCCGGGGCACCGGATGACGTCTACAACGTGTGGAAGAAGGCCTTCGAGGCCACCACCAAGGATGCCGGGTTCCTGAAGGCCGCGGCGGTGGCGGGTCTGGATGTCGCGTTGGGCACGGCCGAGGACTTCCAGGCGGGTCTCAAGCGTTACGAAACGCTGACGCCGAACGGCGAGAAGCTGCTCAAGAACCTCATGGGCATCAAGTAGTCCGGGCTCTTCGGAAGCGGCGGACCCTCCGCCGGCTTCAACCGCCCCTCGGGGCAAAGAAAACGGCCATCCGTCACTTGGCGGATGGCCGTTTTCGCGTCCGGGTCACCCCCAGAACAGCCTGAGGAGCGGCGGGTCGTGCCACGTGGCGTGGAGGAAGTGGTCGTAGACCCCCACGATCAGCGCCAGGAAGAGAAGCCCCAGGACCGTGGACCAGATCCACCCGGCGCGGCCGTAGACGAGCACGTAGAAAAAGACGCCCAGCGGGATGGCGATGTGGAATCCCACGAGCCAGATGGCGCCGTAGAGGGCCAGGATGTAGAGGCAGATGCGCGCGAATCGCCGTCGTTCGCCCCGGGGGTCGGCGCCGGTGCGGAAGCCCAGGTCCATGATCTGCTCGGATGATGTCTCACGGGCGCTGCGTATCAGGACGAACAGCCGCGCGAACCAGAAAGGCGTTCCTATCCCGATGGCGATGCGCGGCATCAGGGCCGAGCCCTCGGGCCAGGAGAAGGACTCGACGAACATGTAGATGAAGAAAAAGCCGACCACGGCCAGCAGGATGATCTCTCCCACCACCTCCATGGAGAAGCCGCGCGGCGTCCCCGCGGTCCCCTTGCCGGCGTTCATCTCGGTGCCTTCTTCCATCATGCCTACTCCGGTGCGGTATCGCCCGTTTCCCTCGCGGATTCCTCCGCCGCCCTCTTGGCCCCCTGCTGCATGCGCAGGCTCACCACCATGACGAACACCATCACCGCGATGATGGTCAGGAACTGCGGGCGCTGGAACATCGCCCAGCCGTAGCTGTTGGCCGACAGCCAGAGGTACTTCTCCACGATGTCCGCCAGCACCACGGCGATGAGGATCGGCGGGCGCGGCCAGCCGTAGCGCTTCATGAACAGGCCCAGCACGGCGAAGGCCAGCACCAGGCCCAGGTCTTCCATGGAATAGGTGGACTGGAAGGCGGCCAGGGTCACCAGCGCGATGATGATGGGCGCGAGGATGTTGGGGGAGACGGCGGCGATGCGCGTCATGTAAGGGGCGAAGTAGAGCATGATGGGCACGACGATGACGTTGCCCAGCACGATGGTGTAGACGAGGCTGATGGTGAGATCCAGGTGCTCGGTGAGCATGGCCGGACCGGGCTGGACCCCGGACAACACCAGGATCGCCAGCATGATGGCCATGCCGCCGCTGCCCGGTATGCCGAACACCACCGTCGGGATGAGCACGCCCCCGTCCACCGAGTTGTTGGCCGAGTCCGCCGCGATGACGCCGCGCACGTCGCCCTTGCCGAAGGTCTCCATGGCGCCCTTCTCGGTGTGGCGCGCCTGGGCGTAGGCGATCCAGTGCGCCCCGGAAGAGCCGATGCCCGGCATCATGCCCACGAAGGTGCCGATGAGCGACGAGCGCACCAGCAGCCACTTGTTGTTGAGGGCCTCGCGCATGCCCTTGTAGACGTCCTTGTCCGCCTCCTTGAGCATGGTCTCGAGACGTTCCCGCGCGATGGGGGTGTTGGACACCACCAGGTCGATGACCTCGGGCAGGGCGAACAGTCCGATGACCACGGGAGCCAGGGGGATGCCGTCCCACAGGTAGTCGAAGCCGAAGGTGGTGCGGGTGTTGCCGCCGATGACGGAGAAGCCGATCATGGAGATGGCGAGGCCGAAGCAGGCCGTGAGCATGCCCTTGACGAAGGCTCCCGAGCTGACGATGGCCACGCACATGAGGCCGAGCAGTGACAACAGGAAGAACTCGGCGGCGCCGAAGAGCCGCAGCAGCTCACGGGAGACGGGCAGCGCCAGCAACAGCGCGACCGCGCCGATGATGCCGCCCACGAGCGTGCACATGTAGCTGGCCCCGAGGGCGACGCCCGCCAGTCCCTGGCGCGCCATGGGATAGCCGTCGAGGATGGTCGCCTGGGCCGAGCGCGCGCCGGGAATTCCCATGAGGATGGAAGGCACGGGCTCGGTGATGTCGCTGGCCGCCAGGAAGAACACGACCGCGGTCACCGTGATCCACGGGTCCACGTAGCCCGCGAAGCCCAACAGCACCACCGCGATGGGCAGGTTCCCCCCGGGCATGAGCCCCGACACCAGCGCGATGGGCAGCATCACCAGCATCGCCAGGATCGGGCCCAGGGAAAAAAGCCTTTCCGCCGCGCTTATGGCAGCTTCCCACATAGAAACCCCTTGAATCCCTTGAACTATCGTCCGATGGCCTTGGAAGGCGAAGTGCTGACTTGCCATGACCGTCGGGCGCTGTCAACTTCCGCGTTCGCATTTCCGCGGGTTCCGGGCTACGTCAAGGAACGACGCGGGGCTCCACTCCACCGGTCCGCCCCGGCCCGCCCGCACGACGTGCCCAGCCTCTGCCGCGCGAAATGTGATGATCGCCGAACTCCTCGCCCTGCTCACCGCGTTCTCCTACGCCACCGCCAATGTTTCGGCCCGTTTGGGGCTGCGCTACTCCACTCCCAACACCGCTGTATTGTTGTCCCTCATCGTGCACGCGGTGGGGTTGTCGGTTGTGGTCCTCTTCACCAGTGGCATTCCGGCGGTTCCGCCGGAGGCGCTCTATCTGGTCATCATCACCGGCGTGCTGCAGACGCTGTTGCGCTTCTGCCATTACCTGGCGATCTCCAAGGTCGGTGTCTCCCGGGCGGTGACCCTCCGCAATACGTACCCGATGCTCACCGTGTTCATCGGCGTCATGATCCTCGGGGAGGAGACCAACGCGCTCAACCTCCTCGGCGTGGCCTCCATCGTCATCGGCACGGGCCTCACGTCCTGGCGCATGGACGAACTGGTACCGGGCTTTCGCCGCTGGTACCTCGTGCTGCCGGCGGCCACCTCGCTCATCACGTCCACCGTGCACCCGATGCGGCGCTACGTCATGACCTTGGCCGACGAGCCGCTTTTCTTCGCGGCCGTGGTGGGCGTGGTGTCGCTGGGCTGTTTCAGCACCTACCTGGCCCTGCCGCTGCCGCGGGAGAAGGTGGTCTGGCACCCCAAGGCGATCGTGCCTCTGACGCTGTCCGGAGTGTGCGAGACCAGCGCGATCCTGCTGCTGTTCTTCGCCCTGGCGGCGGGTCCGGTGGTGGTGGTGTCGCCCATCGCCGCCACCTCGCCGGTGTGGACCGTGATCCTCGCGAGCATCCTCCTGCGGCAGGTCGAACGCACCACCCCCACCGTGGTCGTGGGTACGCTCCTGGTGGTGGCCGGCGCCATCTTCGTGACACTGGGGCGGTACCTGTAGAGGGGCATTGACCTGCGAGGCGGCCCCATTATACTTTCCGCCAAGTCCAGGGGGATCGCCGCACCGCGACCCCGAAGGAGGAATTCCATGGCCAAGGCAAAAGTGTTCATTTTCGCGCCCAACGACGAGAAGGGCGAATCCCACAAGAAGCTCCAGGACAACGGCTGCGAGCTGGTGCTGGGAAGGGCCGGCTGGCACAACCCGCTGGGGGACAACGAGGCGGAGATGGTCGGCATGGCGGAGGGAGCGCACGCGCTCGTGGGGACGTCCATCCGCAGCTCTCCCATCACCCAGGCCGTCATGCAGGCGTCCAAGGACCTCCGGGTGGTGGCCAAGTACACTATCGGCGTGGACGACGTGGACGTGGACGCGGCCACGGAGATGGGCATCATGGTTTGCCACGCGCCCACCGAGTCCAACTGGGGCGGCGTCGCCGAGGGCACCATCACCGGCATGCTCACCATGCTCAAGCGCTCGCGCGAGCGCGACCGCCATCTGAAGTCCGGCGGCGAATGGCGCGACCCGGCGCACCAGGGAACCTACGTGGGCTCCCGCGAGATGGACGGCTACCCCGGCATCGTCCTGGGCATCATCGGGCTCGGGCGCATCGGCACCCGCGTGGCCAAGCTCATGAAGCCCTGGGGCATGCGCATGATCGCCTGCGATCCCTACGTGGCCGACGAGAAGTTCGCCGAGGCCGGCGTCGAGAAGGTGGACATGGCCACGCTCCTGCGGGAGTCGGACGTCGTGTCGCTCCACGTGGTGCTCACCAAGGAGACCCGCCACATGATGGGCACGGAGCAGTTCGCGCAGATGAAGAAGGACGCCATCTTCATCAACACGTCCCGCGGCTACTGCGTCAACGAGCCGGACCTGGCCGAGGCGCTGGGCGACGACGTCATTTCGGGCGCGGTCCTGGATGTATTCGAGGACGAGCCCCTGTCCATGGACAGTCCGCTCCGGAAGCTCGGCGACAAGGTGATCCTGTCGCCCCACATGGTGTCGTCCAACAAGGGCAGCGGACTCTACCCCGGCGTGGTCTGGGCCACGGAGTCGGTGCTCACCGCGCTTCGCGGCGAGGTCCCGGACAACGTCTACAACAAGGAAGTCATCGAGCAGTGGAAGAGCCGCTTCGGCGGCAAGAGCGTGCTGTAGCCCATGTTCGGCGCGGTCTCCGAAGCCGAGTTGCAGGCGCTCCACGCCTACTGGCGCGCCGCCAACTACCTTTCCGTCGGGCAGATCTATCTGCTCGACAACCCGTTGCTGAAGGAGCCGCTGGCCGCCGCCCACATCAAGCCGCGGCTCCTGGGCCATTGGGGTACCACCCCCGGGCTGAACTTCATCTACGCGCATCTGAACCGCGTGATCCGGGCGCGTGATCTGGACGTCATCTACGTGGCCGGCCCGGGCCACGGCGGCCCCGGGCTCGTGGCCAACACCTACCTGGAGGGGACCTACAGCGAGGTCTACCCGGACGTGTCCCGGGACGAGGCGGGGATGCGCCTGCTCTTCAAGCAGTTCTCGTTTCCCGGCGGCATCCCCAGCCACGTGGCCCCGGAGACCCCCGGTTCCATCCACGAGGGGGGTGAGCTGGGCTACGCGGTTTCCCACGCCTACGGCGCGGCGCTGGACAACCCGGACCTGATCGTCGCCTGCGTGGTGGGCGACGGCGAGGCCGAGACCGGGCCGCTGGCGGCGGCGTGGCACTCCAACAAGTTCCTCAACCCCGCGCGGGACGGCGCCGTGCTGCCCGTCCTCCATCTGAATGGGTACAAGATCGCCAATCCCACGATCCTCGCACGCATCGGCCGCGACGAGCTGGAGAGCCTGTTCGTGGGCTACGGCTACGAGCCGTATTTCGTGGAAGGCTCGGATCCCTCCGAGATGCACCGGCTCATGGCCGGGACCCTGGACACGGTCGCGGACCGGATCCGCGCCATCCAGGAGGAGGCGCGCGCCGGCGGCGTGACCACACGCCCGCGCTGGCCCATGATCGTCCTGCGCACCCCCAAGGGGTGGACCGGCCCCAAGGAGGTGGACGGGCTCAAGGCCGAGGGCTATTGGCGCTCCCACCAGGTACCGCTTGCCGAGTTGGCGGCCAAGCCGGACCACGTGCGCCTCCTGGAGGAGTGGATGAAGAGCTACCGCCCGGAGGAGCTCTTCGACGAGACCGGGCGGTTCGCGCCGGAGCTGGCGGCGCTGGCGCCCGAGGGGACGCGGCGCATGGGCGCCAACCCCCACGCCAACGGCGGCCTGCTGCTCAAGGACTTGAGGATGCCGGACTTCCGGGACTACGCCGTGGCGGTGCCGCGGCCCGGCGGCACCGTGGGCGAGAGCACCCGTGTCATGGGGCGCTTCCTGCGGGACGTCATGAAGCGCAACCTGGAGAGCCGCAACTTCCGCGTGTTCGGCCCCGACGAGACCGCGTCCAACCGCCTCGGCGCCGTGTTCGAGGTCACCGACCGCGTGTGGATGGCGGAGACCCTCCCCGAGGACGACCACCTGGCCCCCGACGGCCGGGTGATGGAGATCCTGAGCGAACACACCTGCCAAGGGTGGCTCGAAGGGTACCTGCTCACCGGGCGGCACGGCTTTTTCTCCACCTACGAGGCCTTCGTGCACGTGGTGGATTCCATGTTCAACCAGCACGCCAAGTGGCTCAAGACCACCCGGAGCCACATCCCCTGGCGGCGCCCCATCGCCTCCCTGAACTACCTGCTGACGTCCCACGGGTGGCGCCAGGACCACAACGGCTTCAGCCACCAGGAGCCGGGCTTCGGCGATCACGTGGCCGACAAGAAGGCCGACGTCATCCGGGTGTACTTTCCGCCCGACGCCAACACGCTGCTCTCGGTCACCGACCACTGCCTGCGCAGCCGCGACTACGTCAACGTCATCGTCGCGGGCAAGCAGCCCGAGCCTCAGTGGCTGGACATGGACGCGGCGGTCAAGCACTGCAACGCGGGCATCGGCATCTGGAAATGGGCGAGCACCGACGAGGGTGCCGAGCCCGACGTGGTCATGGCCTGCTGCGGCGACGTCCCCACCATCGAGACCCTGGCGGCGGTGGACCTCTTGCGCGACCACGTTCCCGACCTGAAGATCCGCGTGGTGAACGTGGTGGACCTGATGAAGCTGCAGCACTCGGAGGACCACCCCCACGGGCTCGACCACCATGAATTCGACGTGCTCTTCACCAAGGACCGGCCCGTGATCTTCGCCTATCACGGCTATCCCTACCTGATCCATCGCCTCACGTACCGGCGCACCAACCACGCCAACCTCCACGTGCATGGCTACAAGGAGGAAGGCGCCACCACGACGCCGTTCGACATGACCGTGCTCAACGAGCTGGACCGCTTCCACCTAATGGAGGCGGTCATCGACCGGGTCCCAAGGCTGGGAAACATCGCCGCCTACGCCAAGCAGGCGGTGCGCGACAAGCTCGTCGACCACCGGCAGCACATCGTCCGCTACGGCGAGGACCTGCCGGAGATTCGCCACTGGACGTGGTCCCGCTGATGGGAGTGGATCCGGCGATCTCCATTCTGTCACTCAACAGCGGCTCCTCTTCCCTCAAGTTCGCGCTCTACAAGTTGGAACCCGCGGGCGAGACGTTGCTGGTGTCCGGCGCGGTTGAGCGCATCGGCTTGGCGGAGGGGCTCCTGTGGGTGCGCGGCGCGGATCGAGGCCGGTCCCTTCTCCTGGAGCGGAAGGAAGATTTCCCCGACCATGAGGCCGCGGTGGACGCGGTCTTCGGCGTGGCCGCCCGATTGCGCCTGCCGGAGCCCGGCGCCGTCGGGCACCGGGTGGTGCACGGTGGAGCGGACCACACGGCTCCCGAGCGCGTGGACGCGCGCCTGCTGGCGGATCTTCGCGCCCTCGTCCCCTTGGCGCCACTGCATCTGCCCGGCGCCGTCGCGGGCATCGAGGCCGTGGCCGCGCGTTTCCCGGATCTCCCGCAGGCGGCGTGCTTCGATACGGCCTTCCACCGGCGCCTGCCGGAACTGGCCCAGCGTTTCGCGCTGCCCGCCGCCCTGTGGCAGGCAGGCGTGCGCCGCTACGGTTTCCACGGCCTGTCCTACGAGTACGTCCTGGAGGCACTGGGGGACGCGGCGCGCGGCCGGGTCGTCATCGCGCATCTGGGGAACGGCGCCAGCATGGCGGCGGTGCGCGACGGCATACCGGTGGATACCACCATGGGCTTTACCCCGGCCGGCGGCCTCATGATGGGAACGCGTAGCGGCGACCTCGACCCCGGGGTCCTCATCCACCTGATGCGCGAGCGCGGCTGGAGCGCGGCCGAGGTCGAGCGATTGGTGAGCCGCGACGCCGGCCTGCTGGGCGTCTCCGGCCTGAGCCCCGACATGAAGACCCTGCTGGAGGCGCGCGCGCAGAACCCGCAAGCGGCCCTGGCCGTGGATCTCTTCTGCTACCAGGCGCGCAAGCACATCGGCGCCCTGGCCGCCGCCCTCGGCGGCCTCGACACCCTGGTCTTCACCGGCGGCATCGGCGAGCGCGCCGCCCCGGTCCGCCAACAAATCTGCGAAGGACTCGCCCACCTCGGCATCGAGATCGACCCCGAACGCAACCAGGGCCACTCCGGCACCATCAGCACTCCCCGGAGCCGCTGCGCCGTACGCGTCATCCCCACCGACGAGGACCTGATGATCGCGCGGCACACGCGCCGGCTGCTCTTTCCGGGGGGTGCGGGGAAGGGGTGACGTCGGACGGCGTGTGCCGATGCAGCGGAAGCGGCCTCTTGCGGCCGTACGGAATCCGTTCCGCGACCTCTCTATTGCGCGAACTCGCCGCGCCAAAGGCGCTGGGCGAACGTGGCCGCCGGGAGGATGTCGATGCCGTCATCCGTTCGGCGGGCGCGCGGTTCCAGCGACACCACGATGCGGTGCTGGACGTCCGGATGTTCCTCCTTGAGGGTACGCAGCCCCTTCAGGTGGTCGCGGGTGATCCTGCGGCTGGCCTTGGCCTCCACCGCGAGGCGCACGTCGCCGAGGATAAAGTCCACTTCGATACCGCTGGGGAGTCGCCAATACGAGAGATCTTCGTCGAGTTCGCGATAGGAGACGAACGCCGACAGCTCGTGGAAGATCCAGTTCTCGAACGCCTTGCCGTACAACTCGGAGCCGGGCGTCAACTCACCCCGCCGGGCAAGCCGGTTCACGACGCCGACGTCGTAGAAGTAGAACTTGGGAGCCCTGATGACGCGACGCTTGCGGCGCCTGCGGTAGGCGGGAAGCCGGCGGGCGAGCAGGGTGTCCTCCAGGATACACAAGCCAGACTCGGACAGCGGAGGCCCCGTTTGAGTCCATGGATCCGCGAAACCTGCAAATCATTACGCGCGGGTGCTATGCTGCGAAGGTTGTAGTGGCGGGCGCGGGAACGTTTCATCGCGCGGACCCGTCCACCAACCCGCAAACAGGAACCACCCATGGGTAGCCAGGACGTACAACCCGACGAGGACGCGGCCGAGCTGCGTTCCTTCATCGCGCACCTCCTGCGCGACGTGCAGGCGCTGGAGCGGATGCTCGACGGGGGCATGATCGAGACCGGGGTGCACCGCATCGGCGCGGAGCAGGAGCTCTTCCTGGTGGATGCGGCGCGGCGCCCGGCCATGCTGGCCATGGAGCTGCTGGAGCGGGTGGGCGACCCTCACTACACCACGGAGCTGGGGCTCTTCAACCTGGAGATCAACCTCGATCCGCTGTTGTTCCGCGGCGACTGTCTGAGCCGGCTCGAGGGGCAGCTCGATTCCGCGCTGAGGCGGCTCAGGGAGGCGGCCCACGAGCACGGCGCCGAGGTGGTTCTGGTGGGCATCCTGCCGACCCTGCGCAAGTCCGACCTGGCCATGGCGCACATGACCCCCCGGCCGCGCTACCGGGCTCTCAACGCGATGCTGACGCAGCTTCGCGGCGGCGACTACGAGTTCCGCCTCAAGGGCGCCGACGAGTTGAGCATCCGGCACGACTCCGTGATGCTGGAATCCGGCTGCACCAGCTTCCAGGTGCACTACCAGGTGGAGCCGGCGGAGTTCGCCCAGTGCTACAACCTGGCGCAGCTCGTGACCGCTCCGCTGCTGGCGGCGGCGGCCAACTCGCCGTTGCTCTTCGGCCGCCGGCTGTGGCGCGAGACGCGCATTCCGCTGTTCCAGCAGTCCATCGACACGCGCCGGGCGGGCCATCACATGCGCGAGCGCGCCGCCCGCGTGAGCTTCGGCCAGAAGTGGGTGCGGGAGTCCATCCTGGAGCTGATCCAGGAAGACCTGGCGCGCTTCCGGGTGTTGTTGGGGGCGCCCCTGGACGAGGACTCTCTCGATGTGCTGGCACAGGGAGGACTGCCGACGCTCCCGGCCCTGCGCACCCATACAGGTACGGTCTACCGCTGGAACCGCGCCTGCTTCGGTACGGGCGAGGGCAAGGCGCACATACGCATCGAGAACCGTGTGTTGCCTTCGGGTCCCACGGTCCTGGACGAGGTGGCCAACGCCGCGTTCTTCTTGGGGATGCTGCGGGGCGGCCAGGAGGCGTACGGCGACGTGTCCGGAACCATGCCGTTCCACGACGCCGAAGCCAATTTCCTGGCGGCGGCGCAGCGCGGGTTGAGTGCCCAGTTCACCTGGGTGGACGGCGCCACGGCGCCCGCGGACGAGCTCATCCGCCGGGAGTTGCTGCCGCTGGCGTGGCAGGGGCTGCGCGCCGCCGGCCTCGACTCCGCGGACGTGGACCGCTATCTGGGGGTCATCGAACAGCGGGTGGCGTCGCGCCGGAACGGCGCCTCGTGGCTGCTGCGCTCGCTCGCGGACATGCACGGCGCGGATACGCAGGACGCGCTCCTGAGCGCCCTTACGGCGGCGACCGTCGCGCGGCAATGGGAGGGAACGCCCGTGCACGAATGGCCATTGGCGAAGGTCGAGGAGGGCCGCGGCGGCAAGCCCCAGGCCCTGCGCATCGAGGAGTTCATGACCACGGACCTGATCACGGTCCACCCGGACGAACCCATGGACCTGGTGATCCGCCTCATGGACTGGCGGCGCATCCGCCACGTGCCCGTGGAGCACGAGGACGGCAAGGTGGCGGGCCTGCTTTCCTGTTTCGAGGCTCTGCGGCAATGGGCTCCGGCGGCGCCCAGGGAGGGCGGCGAGCCGGTGCCGGTGCGCGAGGTCATGCAGCCGGATCCGGTGACCATCGCGCCGGAGGCCACGGTTTCCGAAGCCGTGGCGCGCATGCGCGAGGCCCGGAGCGACTACCTGCTGGTGGTGAAGGAGGAGCGATTGGTGGGGATCGTCACCGAAAGCGACATCCTCCAGCTCACGGCGCGTCTCCTGGAGCAACTCGGCGGTGGAGACGCGGCGGATGGTTGATTCTCCGGCCCCCGGGCGCATCTTCCCGCGGCTCCTGGGCAGCTACGGCGGCGACAGCGCCGGACCGCTGATCATCGGCATCGGCGGCATGCACGGCAACGAGCCCGCCGGCGCGGTGGCGTTGCAACGGGCGCTGGAAATCCTGCGCGCACACGACGTTCCCTTCCGGGGCGCGCTGGTGGGCTTCGCCGGCAACCGCGCCGCACTGGCCCGGGGCGCCCGCTACGTCGACGAGGACTTCAACCGCGCCTGGTCGCAGGAGCGCGTGCGCCGGGTCCGGGCGGGCGTGTCGTCGACGGACATGACCGCCGAACAACGCGAGCAACGCGAGCTGCTGGCAGGCCTCGACGACCAACTCGCGCAGCGCCGCGGGCCGGTGGTGTGCCTGGACCTTCACACGACCTCGGCCGCGGGCACCCCCTTCGTGGTCATCGGCGACACCCTGCTCAACCGCCGTTTCGGTTTCCGGCTGCGCGCTCCGGTGGTGCTCGGGCTGGAGGAGCGTCTGGAGAGCACCATCCTCAACTACCTGGGAGAAGAGGGGTACGTCGCCGTGGGTTTCGAGGGCGGGCAGCACGAGTCGCCGACGGCGGTGGCCATCCATCTGGCGGCCATCCGGACGGTGCTCGCCACCGCGGGGTGTATCCGCGCGCAGGACTTTCCGCTCCCCGATGACGGCCTCGTTCCGTACGAGGAGGAAACGGACGGATTTCCGCCGGTGGTGGAGGTCCGCCATCACCACGTGATCCGGGACGGCGACGAATTCGTCATGGAGCCCGGGTTCACGAACTTCCAGCCGGTGGAGCGCGGCCGGCTCCTGGCGCGCGACCGCCGCGGTCCCATCCGCGCAAGCGAGTCCGGCCAGATCCTCATGCCGCTCTACCAGGGGCAGGGCACCGACGGGTTCTTCCTGGTCCGGCGCGTGCGGCCGTTCTGGCTGCGGGTCGCCAAGTGGCTGCGCCGGCTGCGCATCGAGCGCCTTCTGCCGGCCTTGCCGGGAGTTCGAAGATACCGGGATACACCTGGGACACTCGTGGTGGACCCTCGAGTCGCCCGCTGGTTCGTGGTGGAACTGTTCCACCTGCTGGGCTTTCGCAAGCGGCAATCCCGTGAAGGCAAGCTGATCGTCAGCCGGCGCTGGCACGAGTCGCACGCATTCGACGAACTGCCGGGTCCGTAGGGCCGGTTGGAGGGGACCGTTCCATGAAAACCGCTCCGAAGTGGCGTGGCCTGATTTGCGCCGGGTTGGCGTTGGCCGTCTTGGTGCTGCTCGGAAGTCCTGGCTTCGCCAAGCCCGTGGCCCTCACCATCGTCCATTTCAACGACCTCGACCGCATGGAGGAGAAGGACGGCCAGGGCGGCATCGCGCGCCTGGCGGCGGTGGTGCGGACGGAACGCGCGCGCCGGCCGCACGTGCTCGTGACCTTCGCCGGCGACGCCATCTCGCCCTCGCTGATGTCCGGCATCGACAAGGGCGCGCACATGATCGACCTGCTGAACCGGATCGGTCTGACGGCCATGGCCATCGGCAACCACGAGTACGACTTCGGCCCGGAGGTCGCCAAACAGCGTTTCTCCGAGGCGACCTTCCCGATCCTGGGCGCCAACAACATCGACGCGGACGGCAAGGTCGTGAAGGGAGCGCAAGCGTCGCTGATGGTGGAGGTGGACGGCTACAAGGTGGGGATTTTCGGCCTCACCACTGAGGGCACGGCGGTGAAGTCGAGCCCGGGCAGCGTCACCTTCGCGCCGGTCGTCGAAGTGGCCCGGGCACAGGCCGAGGCTCTGCGCTCGGCCGGGGCGCACCTGGTGGTGGCGCTGGCTCATACCGACGTCGCCGAGGACGATGCGTTGCTGCGCCAAGGGGCGGTGGACGTGCTCCTGAGCGGCGACGACCACCGGCTGCGGCTGGACTACGACGGCGACGTGCTGTTCGCCGAATCGGGCCAGCAGGCGGACTGGGTGACGGTCATCGACCTCACCCTGGACGAGGTGGAGTCCCGCGGGAGGAAGAAGTTCGTGTGGAGCCCGGCCTTCCGGGCCGTCCACACCGGCCGCGTGGACCCCGATCCCGTTCTGGCGAAGGCGGTTCAGGCGTACCGGGACCGGTTGTCCCGGGAACTCGACGTCGAGGTCGGCGTGACCGAGACGGAGCTGGACAGCCGCAGGGCCATGGTGCGGACCCGTGAGACGGCCATCGGCAACCTCGTGGCCGACGCCATGCGCGTGGCCGTGGGTGCCGACGTCGCGTTGACCAACGGCGGCGGCATCCGCGCGGACAGGGTGTATCCGGCGGGGACCCGGCTGACGCGCCGGGACATTCTGAGCGAGCTACCGTTCGGCAACAAGACCGTGTTGCTGGAGTTGACCGGCCGGGAACTGCGCGCGGCCCTGGAGAACGGCTTCAGCGGCATCGAGAAGCGGTCGGGCCGGTTCCCGCAGGTCTCGGGTATCGAGGTGGACTTTGATCCCCGGCGGCCGGCCGGTTCCCGCGTGGTCGCGGTGCGCCACAAGCGTGCCGCCCTGGACCCCGACCGCACGTACACCCTGGCCACCAACGACTTCATGGCCCGCGGCGGCGACGGCTACGCGGTCTTCGCCGGAAAGACGCCGCTCATCGAGGCCCGCGCGGGTACGCTCATGACCACGCAGGTGACCGACTACATCACCGCGCGGGGCGTCATCGCGCCGCGGGTGGAGGGTCGGTTGCAGGTCCTGGAGTAACGCCCGGGGGTGAGGAGATTGTGACCGGACGACAAAGAAAACCGGAAAAAAGACTTGCAACCCGTCGTCAAATGAAATAGGTAGGGTGTCCGGTCACCGTTTCCGCCGAATTGAACCCATCGAAAAGGACATCGTGGGATCCATGAGAAAAGGGGCAGCGATCATCGCGCTGGCGCTGGGGATGAGCTATGGGCTCGTCGCCGCGGACGCGTCCGCGCAGGCGTCGCCGCCGCTCAAGACCGCCTCGTTGCGGGCGCCCGCCGTGGATGAGCGCCGGGTCGCGGAGCTACCGAAGCTCCTGTCCGGACGCGACGCCACGCTCTATCGAAGGGTGTTCGCGCTGCAGGAAGATGGGCGCTGGCGGGAGGCGGATGTCCTGATCAGGCGCATTCAGGATCGCATGCTCATGGGTCACGTGCGCTTTCAGCGGTTGATGCATCCGACGCTCTACCGCTCGTCCTATGGGGAGCTGTGGACCTGGATGGAGGCGTACGCGGACCATCCGGGCGCCCGGCGCGTCTACAGGCTGGCCAAGCGCCGGCAGCCCAAGGGCTGGAAGTCGCCCCGGTCTCCGGCACGGGCGATGCTGGTTCCCGAGCTCAAGTCCGATCCGGAACCGGCGGGAGGGTGGGCGCGTGGCGCGGACCGCCGCGAGGTCACCCGGGAAACCGGCGGACGTTCGCGGGCGCTTACGCCCGAGGCGCGGGAAATCCGGCGACAGGTCGGGCGGTGGGTTTCCAAGGGCGAGGTTTCCAAGGCCCGTCGTTTCCTGGAGGACCGGAGCCGCGACGGCTCCTTGGACGCGCTGAGCTTCGATGAGAATCTGGTCTGGATCGCCCGCGGTTACTTCTTCTTCGGGAAGGACCGCGAGGCTCTGGCCGTGGCGCACCGAGCGCTGATGCGGTCCGGCGACCGCGTTCCCCTGGCGTACTGGTGGGCCGGGCTGGCTTCCTGGCGCTTGGGGAGACCCTCGGTTGCCGCCGACTACTTCCGGGATCTGGCCGAGTCGCGGTCTGTCACGCCGTGGCTGGCGTCGGCCGGCGGTTACTGGGCCAGCCGCTCCTATCGGGCGGCCGGCAAGTCGGGTCGCGTGGTTCCCATGCTGCGCGCGGCGGCGCGCCACCCGCGCACCTTCTACGGGCTCCTGGCCCTCACCGCGCTACGCCGGCAACCCTCCTTGGATTTCGGCATGCGCCGGCTCAATGCCGCGGACCTGGAGGCCATGCTGAGCATGCAGCCGGTGCGCCGCGCCATGGCCTTGATCCAGGTGGGCCAGCACGTGCGCGCGGGCACCGAGCTGCGGCGCTTCGCGCACCGGCTGTCCCCGCGGATGGCGCAGGTGATGTTGGCTCTCGCCTCCGAATCGGGTCTGGCGGACTTGTCGTACCGCACGGCCGAGAGTCTGCTGCTGCGCACCGGAGTGCCCGTGGACGCGGCGCTGTATCCATTGCCGGTATGGAAGCCCGATGGCGGCTACAGTGTCGATCGTGCCGTGGTGCTCGCCGTGATGCGCCAGGAGTCGAATTTCCGGGCGCGTGTCCGCAGCCCGCGCGGGGCGCGCGGCCTGATGCAACTCATGCCGCGTACCGCCAGTGTCATGGCCGGAGAGACATATCGCGGCGCGCGCCGTCACGAGTTGCTGGATCCGGTGCTCAACCTCACCCTGGGCCAGAAGTACCTCGGTTACCTGCTTTCCCAAGAGGATGTTCGTGGCAACCTCTTTTTCGCGTTGGCCGCCTACAACAGCGGTCCGGCCAAGTTGCGGCGTTGGAAACGCCGGGTCGACTACCGGGACGATCCCTTGCTGTTCATCGAGAGCATACCCAGCCGTGAGACCCGCATCTTCATCGAGCGCGTGCTCACCAACATGTGGATCTACCGCATCCGGTTCGGCCAAGCGACGCACTCGCTGAAGACCGTCGTGTCCGGAGGCTGGCCCCGCTATGTCCAGATGGACCGCGTCCGTCCACCCGCCCGTTTCTTTGAGGCGCCACGGCGCTGACGCCATTCCTCGATTTTCCGTTCATCGAACAAGGTAGTCCGGGCGCTTGAAGTCGGCCGCGGGGTGCGATACTGGTGTGCCAACGTTGGCCGTCCCGAGCCGGCTCCCAATCAGACAGGAGGTCATGATGAAGACACATCTGCGTATTCGTGGGACCATGGTGCTCGTTGCCCTTGTTGCCTTGCTATCCACGGGCCTGACGGTCGGAGCGGCGGACTTCTACGCCGGCAAGACCATCACCATCGTCTGTCCCTATTCCACCGGCGGCACCTACGACCGCATGTCGCGGCTCGTGGCCCGGTTCCTCCCCAAACACATACCCGGCAACCCGGCGGCCATCGTGAACAACCGGCCGGGCGCCGGCGGCGTCATCGGACTGCGGTCCGTTTACAAGGCTGAACCCGACGGCCTGTCGCTGATCCACTTCACCAGCCCCATGGTCGTGCGCAGCCTCACCGGAGGCATCAAGGACATCGACTTCAAGACGCTCACATGGCTGGGCAGCGTGGGCGGGGCGCACTACATCTTCGCGCTGCGGTCGAACCGGCCCGAGCGCACCATCGCGGACTTCAAGAACGCCAAGACGCCCATCCGCGTCGGCGCGTCGGGACCAAGTTCGCTCCTGACCCAGGCCCCCAAATTCCTCCAGCGCGCCGGCAAGTTCAATATCCGGCTGGTGCCGGGGTACAAGGGGTACAACCCCATGGCGCTGGCCATGAAGCAGGATGAGGTGGACGCGGTGTCCACGGCGGGTTCGGCGGTGATGGTCAACTCGGCCACACGCGAGATGCACAAGGACGGGACCATCAAGCTGGTGCTGTCCATGGGCGGCGCGCCGCCTCCGGAGCCTCTGAAGGCGGAGGTCGCGGCCCTGCCGAAGTTCGTCGACGGGATCGACGATCCCAAGGACAGGGACGCCTGGGTGGCGTTCTCCGGGCTTCTGAGCGCGAGCCGCCCGTTCGCGGCCACGCCGGGTCTGCCGGCGGAGCGCGCCGCCATCCTCAAGAAGGGCATGGCGGACATGATGGCCGATCCCGAGTTCCGCAAGACCGCCACGGACCAGGGCTTCGTGCTCAATACGCTGAACGCCGCGGACGCGGAGAAGCTCATCCTGTCGGTTTTCAACCTGCCCGCGGACATCCAGGACCGGTTGAAGACGCTGTTGAAATAGTCCGGTCCGAACTCGTGTCCTAGCGCGTCATGGCGCTTGAGGCGTTCTACGAGGCCCTCGGCATCACCTTCACGCTCCCTGTGTTCGGAGGGGTTCTGCTGGGGTTGGTGCTGGGCCTCGTCTTCGGCGCGGTGCCGGGTCTGAACGCGGTGCTCGGCATCGTGCTGCTGCTCCCGTTCGTGTGGACGCTGTCACCGTTCGTGGCCTTCGCCATCATGCTGTCGCTGGTGTCGGCGGTGCACACCTCCAACACGTTTCCGGCCTTCTTCTTCAACGTGCCCGGCAGCCCCAGCGCGGCCGCCACCATCCTGGACGGCTATCCCATGGCGCGCAACGGCGATGCCGCCCGCGGCCTGACGGCGGCCTTCGCGGTGTCGGCCGTGGGCGGCATCATCGGCGCGCTGGTGCTGTTGGTGGCCCTGCCCGCGCTGCAACCCGTGGTGCTGGCCTTCGCGGCCCCGGAGCGCTTCATGCTGGTGGTGCTGGGCATCCTCATGATCAGTTTTCTGAGCGGTACCAAGCCGGTGAAGGGACTGCTGGCGGGCGCTATGGGACTGTGGCTCGGCACCGTCGGCCAGGACCCGCAACTGGGAGTGCCCCGGTTCACCTTCGACTCGGACTACCTGCTGGACGGGCTTCACACCGTCCCCATCATCATGGGTCTGTTCGCCTTGCCCGAGGTGGTGTCCCTGGCCATGCGCGGGAGCATCGCGGAGCGCACCCACGTGGACATGGGCGAGGGGTTCTGGCCCGGCATTCGCGCATGCATCGCCAACCGCTGGCTAGTGGTCCGGAGCGCCGTCGTGGGAGTGGTGGGCGGCGCGATCCCGGGCATCGGCGGCACCGCCGCGGCGTTCTACGCCTACGGCATGGCGGTACAGGGGGCCGACACCGCGGAGCGCGAGCGCTTCGGCAAGGGTGAGATCAAGGGGGTCATCGCGCCCGAGAGCGCCAACAACGCGTCCGCGGGCGGGGAACTGGTGCCGTTGCTGGCCTTCGGCGTGCCCGGCGGCGCGACCTCGGCCATCCTGCTGGCGGCGTTCCTGATCCTGGGAATCAACCCCGGCCCCGAGATGCTGGGCGAGAAGCTGTCCTTGAGCTTCTCCATGGTCATCGTGCTCGTGCTGTCGAACCTGCTGGCCACGGGCGTGTGCATCGCCATTACCCGCCCGGCCGCGCGCATCGCCTTCCTCAAGAGCAACCTGTTGATACCGGCGCTGTTGCTGTTCGTCCTGTTCGGTTCGTACGTCGCCTATCCCCACCCTTTGACGCTGGTGCTGACCCTGGCGTTCGGCGTACTCGGCTACTTCATGATGCGCCTCGACTGGGCACGCGCGCCGCTGCTGGTGGGTTTCATCCTCGGACCCCTGGCGGAGAACAACCTCGCCATCTCCCTGGCCAGCTACGGCGTGGCGTTTCTCGTCCGGCCCATTCCGCTGGCGTGCATGGCGGTCATGGGGCTGGTGGTCTTCGTGGCGGTGCGCCGGGGGGTGGGTCGGACATGAGGGCGGCGCGCGAGATCGCCCTGGGGAGCGCCTTCGCGGCGCTGTTCGCCTACGTCGTGCTCGCCGCCACGCGGTGGGAGCCCGAAACCGCCACGTTCCCCCTGCTTATCGGCGTGGTCGGGCTCGGACTGGCGCTCTGGGCGGTGGCGGGCGACGCGCTGCGCAGTCGGTCGGCATCGGCGCGGGTTGCCGGGACCGCGGAGGACAAGACGAGAGCGCGAGCGGCGTTCGCGTGGATCGCGGTGTTCTTCGCGCTGGTGCTGCTGATGGGTTTCCGCGCGGGCCTGCCGCTCGCCGTTCTGGCCTACTACCGCGTGGAAGCGCGCGTGGGTTGGTTGGTGGCCGTAGCCGCCGCGCTCGTGTGCGCGGCGTTCCTCCACGTCGCCGTGGCGTACCTCTATCTCCCGCTGTACCGTGGCGTGGTATTCCAGCCGTAACCGGACACGGCTCCAAGACTGGTGAGGCCCCGACACGGCGAACGGTCCCGACACGTCATTCCCGCGAAAGCGGCTGTGTCAAAGCTCCACCTGGCCACGAACCGGCAGCGCCACTCCGAATCGTCATTCCTGCGAAAGCGGCTGTGTCAAAGCTCCACCTGGCCACGAACCGGCAGCGCTACCCCGAATCGTCATTCCCGCGAAAGCGGCTGTGTCAAAGCTCCACTTGGCCACGAACCGGCAGCGCCACCCCGACACGTCATTCCGGCGAAAGCGGCTGTGTCAAAACTCCACCTGGCCACGAACCGGCAGCGCCACCCCGAATCGTCATTCCCGCGAAAGCGGGAATCCAGGGGCGGTGGTGGGGCACTACAGCGGTGTCTCCCCGCCTCGCCACCCCTGGATTCCCGCTTTCGCGGGAATGACGATTCAGGGGGTTGTTGCCTCTCTCAGATGGCGTTTTGATACAGCCTGTCCCGCGGGAATGACGATTCGGGGGAGCGTTGGCGTCTTCACACGGGCGCCGCGATCAGATCCCGTACAGTCGCTTGGGATTCGCGTTGAGGATCTTTTCCTTGGCCGCTTCGCTGATGTCCGGCCGGTCCCGGAAGGCCCGCACCGCGAAGCGGTCGCGGTCGCCGTGGGGCATGTCCGAGCCGAACACGATGCGGTCGTCGCCCACGAGGTCGAGCACCTGCGGCAGCAACGGGTCCTCCACCTCGGTGCTGAGGAAGAGGTTGCCCCGGCTCATGTATTCCGCGGCGGATACGGCGGCCCGGGGCGCGGCCTCGGGAATCGACTTGCCGAATCGCGTGGTAAAGCCGAAGCGGTGCTCCAGCCGGTCCATGAGGAAGTGGACCCAGAGGCAACCGGCTTCCAGGAATGCCACCCGGAGCGTCGGGAACCGGTCGAGCACGCCGCCGGTGATCATGGCGGTGAAGCCCATGAGAAGCGGCACCAGGAACGGGATGATGGTGCCCGGGTAGAGGTGGTCGTACATGTTGCTCAGGGGCGGACACGACCAGCCCACGTGGACGGCCAGCGTCAGGTCCTCCTCCGCCAGGGCCTCGTAGAAGGGGAAGAGGCTCGCGTGGTCCAGGGTGCGCTCGCCCACGGTGCCCAGGATCATCACCGCCACCGCCCCGAGCCGCTTGGCCTCGCGCACCTGCGCCACCGAGGCCGGAACGTTGTCGAGATCCACCACCGCGGCCCAGTGGAGTTGGTCCGTGGAGCCCGTGGTGTCCGCCAGCCAGCGGTTGTAGGAGCCGCACAGGGCCGCACCGAGATCGGGATCGTCCACCAGCGGATGGACCAGGAAAAAGCTCGGGTAGATGACCTGCACGCCCAGGTCCTCGTCGGCCATGTCCTTGAGGCGCGCCTCCGGTCGGCTGATCTCGATGCTCTCGATGCTTTCCGGCTTGGATGCCGTATAGAAGGAACGTTGCCCCTCGTAGTGGGCCGGCGTCCCCATGTTGTGGCAGCCGCGGCCGAACAGGCGCGGGTAGATCTGGTCCTCCACGCGCCAGTAGAGCCGCCCCTCGGAGTTGACCACCTGCGGCCTGCGTTTGCGGAAGGCAGGATCCAGGTAGGCGTCGGCGAAAGTGGCCGGAGACTCTTCCACGTGGGCGTCGGCATCGATTACGATCATTCGGAGGTCCTCCTTGATTGACGAGTGCCCCCGCGCGGATGGACATTGCGGGGAGACGTTCGCACCCATACCGCAATTCCGAAACGGGGCGCAACAACGGACCTGGAGGTGCTCATGCCCATTCTCTTGACCAACAATGACGTCAGGGACCTCATCTCGCCGGCTACGGCGGTAGAGGTCATGCGGGAGACCTATCGCAGCCTCGCCGAGGGGACGGCGGTGACCCGGACCCGGAGCCAGACCTTCGCGGAGACCGCGGAACCCGGGACCTTCGTCGAGCTGCGCACCATGGACGGCATCGTCCCGGCCTTCGATTCCGTGGGCATGCGCATTCTTCCCGACCTGCACCGCTGGCCGCGCATCGGCGACAACCAGCGCTACGACAAGGTGCCCAAGAAGAACGGCAAGTTCCTCGCCTTCGACCTGATCTTCGACCTCGAGACCGCCGACCTCCAGGCGGTGGTCCAGGACGCCTGCCTGCAGAAGCTGCGCATCGCCGGCGCCCATGGCGTCGCCGCCCAATACCTGGCGCCGGCGCGAGCGTCCCGTGTCGGCATCATCGGCTCCGGATGGCTCGCCGAAGGGGTGCTCATGGGGCTCGGCGTCGTCCGGCCCATCGAGTCCATCCGGGTGTTCAGCCCGACCGCGGCCAACCGGGAGCGGTTCGCCCGGAACGCGCGGGAGAACCTCGGGCTCGACGCCGTCGCGGTGGATGCGCCGGAGGCGGTCACCCGCGACGTGGACATCATCGTCGTGTGCACCAACACCATCGATCCGGTCTTCTTCGGCGAGTGGCTCGGCAAGGGGGTGCACCTCGACGCCATCTCGGGCCGCGACGTGGACGAGGCGAGCTTCGCGCGCGCCGACTACACCGTGCTGAGCATGCGGGAAGGGCGCTGCAACGAGGGCCTGAACTTCGCCCCGCCGGTGCTGCGCGAGACCCTGGCGCCGCGTTTCGCGCCGTTCGAGAAGGACGTGCCGTGGGATGACTATGCCGAGCTGGGGGAGGTGATCACCGGAAAGGCGCGCTCGCGGGAGAGCGAGGAGGAGAGCACCTTCTTCTGCAACAACGTGGGCTTCGGCGCCCAGTTCGCGGCCCTCGGCGGCAAGGCCGTGGCCCTGGCCAGGGAACGCGGGATGGGCGCCGAATTCTCCATCGACGACTGGTACGAGGACGAACGCTGACAGGGACCACGTCGTTCCCGTTGCCGCGGGAATGTTGTATTGGCGGCGTCCGTGCGACTACGGGTGCACGTCCTGGGTGAACCATTCCGTGGGCATATCCCGCCCGACGCCCTTGGCCACCGCCTCGCGGTAGACCCGCTGGGCCACGGCGGCGAACTGGAGGCCCTGGCCGACGTTGTTGACGAATGCCGTGGTCTCTTCCGGCGTCCGCCGCCCGGGGACGGAGCCGATGAGGGCCTGGGGCAGCTCCTCGATCCGCTCCCACAGCGGTGTGTCCCGCTCCGCCCACCAGCCTCCGCTACCCTCCGGCGTGTCCACGGCCGGGGTCCGGTACACCTGCGGGCGGATGTTGGCGGGGTTCTTGGAGAACAGGAAGACCCGGTCCATGGCATCCAGGAAATCGTAGTCCATCTCCTGCACCTTGACCGCGCTGTAGTGCACGCCGGGCCGCAGCCATTTTCGCTGGTGCACCGGCTCCATGGAGTTGGTCCCGGCCACCACCAGGTCGGCCCCCTCCACCGCCTCGTCCGCGGAGTCCACGGGAGTGAGGCGCGCTTCGACCCGGGATGCCAGCTCCCGGCAGAAGCGCTCGCGGTTCGCCGGGTTGGTGCTGTACACCTTCACGTCGGTGATGGAGCGGACCGCGCAGTGCGCCATCAACTGCCCGCCCGCCTGCCACCCGGTCCCCAGCAGCGCCATGACCGAGGCGTCCTCCCGCGCCAGATAGCGAGCGCCCAGGCCGTTGGCAGCGCCCACGCGCATGCGCGAGATGTAGCCGTCCGGACAGATCATCACCGGCGCTCCGGTCTCCATGCTGAACAGCAGCATCAGCCCGTTCCAGCGCCCGTCCGCCGACGGCAGCCGGTCGCGCCGGACGTTGCCCGCCACCTCCGGCCATACCAGCACGTCACTGTTGATGCGCAGCGCCGCCATGCCTTCGTCGGGCCATAGCCCGCTCATGGCCTTCAGGCTGTAGACTCCCTTGGTCTCGCCCACGACGGTGGGGGCGAGGGTGTCCACCCGCGGGCTGTTGACCGCTTCCCGTGCCTCCAGGGACCGCTGTGAGCGCTCAACGCAGTCGAGAGCCATTTCCATGGTCAGTATCTGGTCGATTTCCTCGTTGCTGAGCAGCAGTGTCATACGTGAAACCTCCTGAGGTGCGGTTCGTTGTTGGGCGCGGCAAGGCGCGGGATGTCCAGAGTGGCAGGTTAGCCCATGATGCGCCTGGACAAAAGACTCGGCGCCGACCATGAATTGCCGCTGATGCCCGCCCGGCCTCGCAAACCCCCGTCCGGCGCCGCCTCGGTTGACGCCTCCCGCGATTTCGGCCATATTTTCTTACGTTGGCCAGGTAGCTCAGTCGGTAGAGCAGAGGACTGAAAATCCTCGTGTCGGCAGTTCGATTCTGTCCCTGGCCACCATTCCCTTCCTTCACGGGCCTTCCCGTTTTCATCGATTTGTCCCGTGCCGCGGCGTCTCGGATCTCTCCGGAAGGCTCACGCCGCCGCCGAGTCCCGGCGGGGACGCCGTACAACCAACCACAATTTTGCCTTGACAGCCTTTCGACAGGGATACTAGTCTGGCCGCGCACCAGGCACGTATCCTGGGACTCGACGAAAGGAAGGTAATATCCATGAGAAGGGCACTTGGCGGTACCGTTGTATTGCTCACCCTCGGTCTTTTCGTTGCGACGGCTGCTCCGGCGGCGGATCTCGTGCTGAAGGGCGCCACCGCCTGGAAGAAGCACAACGACTTCAACAATGGCTTCTGGCAGTTTCAGAAGGAGGTCGTGAAGAGGTCCGGTGGCAAGATGCGCGTGGACTGGAAGGGCGGTCCCGAGATCTCCTCACCCTTCGAGATGCTGGGTCTGGTGCAGCGCGGGGTGCTGGACATCCTGAACGGTGCCGGCGCATACGATTCGGCCAAGATTCCGGAAGGGGTCTTTCTCGAATACTTTGTCGGCAAGACGGCCGAGCTGCGCGCTGCGGGCGTCACCAAGTTCTTCGACGGCATCGTCCAGAAAAGGGCGGGGGTCAAGTTCCTGGGGCTGACCTCCGGACCCGTTGGTTTCGCCATCTTCACCAAGAAGCCCGTGAGCAGCATCAACGATTTCAAGGGCAAGAAGATGCGCAGCACCCCGACCTATCTGCCGTTGGGACAGGCCCTGGGCGCCACCATGATCCAGGTGCCTTGGCCGGAGGTCTACAACGCGCTTGAACGCGGGGTCGTGGACGGGTATTTCTCGCCGGTCATCGGCACCCTCGGAAACAAGCTCTACGAGCAAGTCTGCTGCATGCTCAAGCCGTACTTCTGGACGGTGCGCACGTGGCTGTACATGAGCCTGGACTCCTGGAACAAGCTTGCGCCGGACCAGCAGAAGGTCATTACGGACTCCATCGTCGCGGTGGAGAAATGGACGCCGGGATACTTCCAGAAGCTCATCGACAACGAGCTCGACGCGCTGGTAAACAAGCACGGCATGAAGGTCACGGAGCTCAAGGGCGACGAGGCCAAGCGCTTCCGCACGATGGCGTACGAGTCCTCCTGGAAGAAGTACCTGCCCAACTCGCCGGAGTACGGCAAGCAGATCCGGGAACTGGCCCGCGGCCTGGAAGACCGGTAACGCGCGCGCCGGCAGGAAGGTGCGGGAGTGACACTGGAGCGGGCCTGGGACTCGCTGCTGGACGGCACGGCCTACCTGGCGGGGCTCTTGGTGGCGACGGTGACCTTCTCGGTGCTGTACGAGGTGGTGGCGCGCTACTTCTTTAACAGCCCTACCATTTGGGCGGTGGATCTCACCGAATATTCCTTGGTTTACATCACCTTCCTGGGGGCGCCCTGGGTGCTGCGCGACCGCGCTCACACGCGCGTGGAGATCGTGGTGGAAAGGCTCCGGCCCAGGGTGCGCGTGATACTGGGCATTCTAGTGTCGCTGGTGGCGGCCGCCACGGCCGCCGTGATGGCGTGGGAAGGCGCGCTGGAGACCTGGGACTCCTATCTGGGCGGCCACGCCGAGTTGAGGGCCTGGCGTGTCTATCGCTGGCCGCTCATTCTTCCCATCTGCGTCGGGAGCCTCATGCTCGTGATCGAGTTCCTGCGTCAGGCGTGGCACAACGTCGGGGTGCTGCGACGCGGCGAGCCGGTTCCGGACGAATCGGGTCCCCTGGGCCAGGATTCCCTTTGAGCGCGCCATGGAGTGGTACGAAGTCCTCGCCTTGATGCTCGGCGTGCTGATGGTCCTGTTCGTGGCCGGCACGCCCGTGGCGTTCGCCTTCCTCCTGATCAACATCGGCGGGCTGTACCTGTTCATGGGCGGCTTTCCGGCGTTGCGCCTCATCGTGACCAGCGCCTTCGCCACCCTCGCCACTTTCGTGCTGGCGCCGGTGCTGCTGTTCATCCTCATGGGCGAGATCATGTTCCGGTCAGGGGTCGCGGTGCGCACCCTCGATGCCCTGGACAAGTGGATCGGCGGCATCCCCGGACGGCTGAGTCTTCTGGCGGTGAGCGGCGGCACCCTGTTCTCCACCCTCAGCGGCTCGAGCATGGCCACCACCGCCATGCTGGGAACGACGCTGGTGCCGGAGATGCGGCGCCGGGGCTACAGCTACCTGATGTCGGTGGGGCCGATATCCGCGGCCGGCGGTCTCGCCGCCATCGTTCCGCCCACGGCCATGGGCGTGCTGCTGGGCAGCCTCGCGGAGATCTCCATCGGCAAGCTCCTGATCGCCGGTATCGCCCCCGGCCTCTTCATGGCGGGACTCTACGCGGTCTACATCGTCGTCCGTGCCAAGCTGCGCCCCGAATCGGCGCCGGTCTATGACGTCGCGCGCGTGTCCACCCGTGAGAAGCTCATCAGTGTGCTGCACCTCCTGCCCCTGAGCATCATCGTGTTCATGGTCCTGGGGGTCATCTTCATCGGCGTGGCCACGCCCACCGAGGCGGCGGCACTGGGCACGCTGGGGACGGCCATGGTGGCGGCCATGTACCGGAGCCTGACCTTCAAGGTCTTGGCGGAGTCGGTGATGAGTACCGTGCGGGTGTCCGTGATCGTGCTCATGATCATCCTCGCCTCCAATGCCTTCAGTCAGGTGCTGGCGTTCACCGGGGCCAGCCGGGGACTGGTGGAGATGGTGGCGGGGTTTCAGGCGTCGCCCGTCGTCATCCTGGTGTTCATGATGTTCATCGTGCTCGTCCTGGGCATGTTCGTGGACCAGATCTCCATCATGATGATCACGGTGCCCATCTATTTCCCGCTGGCCGCGCAGCTCGGCTTCGATCCCATCTGGTTCGGCATACTGATGCTGCTCAACATGGAGGTGGCCAACACGACGCCGCCCTTCGGGCTGCAGCTCTTCGTCCTCAAGGGGGTGGTGCCGGACGCTTCCATGGTGGAGATCTACAAGAGCTGCTTTCCCTTCGTGCTGCTCGACATGCTGAACCTGGCGGTCATGATCGCCTTTCCCGCGCTGGTGCTGACCCTGCCCCGGCTCATGCTCAGTTGACACCCGTGCGCGGGTGGAACAAGTTGCAGGGCAGGGCAACCGCTGATGTCATCCAGGAACCATTCCATGCTGGAGGCGGCCAGGTCGCTGGCGCCGCAAATCCGCGCCTGTGCGGACCGGATCGAGACCGAGCGCGAACTGCCGCGGGAGCTGTTCGACGCGCTGTCGGACGCCGGCCTGTTCAAGCTCGGCCTGCCGCGGTCCCTGGAGGGGGTCGAGATCGACCTGCCGGCCTACGTGGACGTGATGGAGGAGGTGGGCAGGGCCGACGCCAGCACCGCGTGGCTGGTGAACCAGTGCTCGATCTTCGCCACCTATGCGGCGCGCATGGAGCACGAGGTGGCCCGGCAAATCTGGACCGACACGCCGCGCTGCGTGGTCGCCAACACGTCCATGCCCACGGCCGAGGCGGTGCCGGTGCCGGGTGGGTACCGGGTCACCGGCCGCCATCGCTTCAGCTCCGGCTCCCTGCACGCGTCGTGGTTCGCCGCGCGCGCGTGGCTTCCGGAGCCGAACGGCGAGCGGGTGCAGAAGTTCCTGTTCGTGCCGGCCGCGGAAGTGGAGGTGGTGGACATCTGGAACGTGCGCGGCATGCGCGGCACCGGCACCAACGACTTCATCGTGGACGGCGCCTTCGTCCCGGAGGAGCGGGTGATCCGGCAGCTCGGAAGTCCCGTGCGCGAGTCGGGTCCGCTGTACAAGATCGCTTTGGTGCTGCTGTTCGCCTCGGGTGACGCCGCGCTCTCCCTGGGCGCGGCTCAGGCGTGCCTGGACGCGTTCCTGGAACTGGCCGGGGCCAAGACGCCCCACGCCATGCAGGCGATGCTGCGGGACCAGTCGCCGGTACAGGTGGCGGTGGGGCAGATCCAGGCGTCGCTCGCGGCGGGGCGGGCCTACATCAGGGAAGCCGCCGGCGCCCTCTGGTCGGAGGCCGTGTCGCCGAACCCCCTCACCCTGGACCGGCGCCTCGGCCTGCGCCTGGCCGCCACCCATTGCATCCGGCAGGCGATCCAGGCGGTGGAAACCCTCTACAATCTCTCCGGTACCACCGCCGTATTCGAGGGCAACGCCATCCAGCGCATCTTCCAGGACCTCCACGTCATCAGCCAGCACCAGCAGGTGCGCCTGACCAACTACGAGCTGGCCGGCAAGCACGTCCTGGGACTGGAGATCGAGACGACGCGCCTCTGATCGCCGTGCACTCGGTCTTCCCTACAACCGCCAAAGCCTCCTGGGGTTCTCGTTCAGGATCTTGCGCTTCACCTCCTCGTCGACGTCCGTGCGCGCGCGCATGACGCGGAGGGCGTCCATCTGGCTCGAGCCGTCGTAGTGGCCGTAGTCGCTGCCGATGACGATGTTGTCCGGCCCGCAGTCGTACGTGTAGGCGAGTTGATCGTCGTTCTGGCAGGTGACGAAGATGTTGAACTCCTTCAGCACGTCGTCGGGCAGGGGCGTCCCGCGCTGGAGGCTGCGGCGCTTGGCCTCGTGGAGCATCCAGGGCAACCACATGGAACCGGCCTCGATGAAGGCCCAGCGCAGGTCGGGGAACTTGAGCGGCAGTTGGCTCTCCAGCAGGCCCTCGCAAGAGCCGGCCGTCAGGAGGCGGAAGCGCATGAGGCCGAAGGCGTTGGGGTCGTAGGCCGGCCGCGTGATGTCGACGATGTCCTGGTTGCCGTTGCCGATGTGCGTGGCAATGACCATGCCGAGGCCCTGGGCCTCCTCGTAGAGCGGGTGGAAGTAGGGATCGATGGGCAGCCGGCGGCCGAGGATGGGCGGGATGGCTACGCCCACGGCGCCGTGTTCGTGGGCCCAGTGGAGCAGCTCCAGCGAGGCGTCCATGCTCATCAAGGGCAGCACCGCGCACCACCGGAGCCGTCCGTTGCCCCGTTCCCACATGTCCGCGACCCAACGGTTCCAGCTCTTGCACAGCGCCAGCTCCACCTCGGGCCGGTCGGTGGTGGGCACCGTCCACAGGGTGTGGAACACCACCTGGACGTCGATGCCCAGGCGGTCCATGTGCCGCAGGCGCCGCTCCACGTCGTCCTCGCGCGAGCCCATGGGGGTGACGAGGTCCCGACCCTGCTCGCGGGAGCGCTCGGCCATCTCCTCCTCGGTGAGGGTGACGAACCGCAAGCCGCGGGCCTGTCCGTCGATGATCCACCACTGGACGTGCGGGTCGGTGGGATGGGGCGCCAGCACCGGGCGGTACTTCTCATCCTCCGGGTCCATGAACTCCCAGGTCCGTTCCGTCTCCACCACGTGTGCGTCGGAGTCGATAAGGCTGTAGTCCGTGTCCGGCACGGCGATCGCGTCGGCGTTGATGGCCATGAGATCCTCCCAAAAGCCCGTCGTGTCCCTCGGATGCAGGCACGGTCCGAGAACGCGACTCTACTGCGTCCCGATCATGCGGTGCAAGAGGAGAAGCCGCCGTGTTGCATCGGGTGGAACGGTGCAATAACATCCGCTCTGGCACATCGCATCAAAGGAGCGAACACATGGCAGAAGGCTATTTCGTCATCGATTCCGACGGTCACGTGACCGAGACCCAGGACATGCTGCAGCCGTACCTGAGGCCGGAGAACCGCGGGCGCCTCTTGTGGAGCCGGGACGCGTGGGACCGGAGCTTCGGCGGCACCCTGGGCAAGGACAACAACGACCCCAAGGTCCAGTTGGCCGACATGGACGCCGACGGCATCGACGTGCAGGCGGTTTTCAGCACCCGCGGCATCTCGCTGAGCGCCATGCGCGAGGTGGACCTGGCCGTGGACATCGCCCGCGCCTACAATGACTGGCTCAGCGATTTCTGCTCCTCCGACGCGGCGCGCCTGAAGCCCGTCGCGTTGGTCGCGCTCCAGGACGTGGACGAAGCGGTCAAGGAGGCGCGCCGGGCGGTGGAGGAGTTGGGGCACGTGGGCGTGATGCTGCCCACCAACGTGCTGGACGAGGACATCGGCCACCGGCGCTACTGGCCGTTCTACGAGGAGGTGGAGCGGCTGGGCGTGGGCCTCGCCATCCACGGCGGCATCCGCGCGTCACAGCGCATGCACGGGCGTTTCGGACAGTTCATCGCGGTGCACACGCTGGCCTTCCCGTTCGAGTGCATGGCAGCCCTTACCGGGCTCATCTTCGCGGGCGTGCCGACGATGTTTCCCAAGCTGCGCGTCGCGGCCATGGAGGCCTCCTGCGGATGGGTGCCGTTCCTCATGGACCGGATGGACGAGGAGTTCGAGATCCGCGGTTCGCGCGAAGCGCCGCTGCTCCAGGGGAAACCCAGCGAATACATGAAGAGCGGAGCGTTCTACTATGCCTTCGAGCTGGAAGAAACCACGCTTCCCTACGTGATGGAGCGCGTGGGCACCGACAAGCTGCTGTACGCGTCGGACTATCCGCATTGGGACACGAGCTGGCCCAACAGCGTCGCCACCTTCACCGAGAGGGAAGATGTGAGCGACGCGGACAAGAAGCAGATTCTGGCCCAGAACCCGCAGACGTTTTACGGTTTCAACTGCTAGGAGATCGGTGGACGGCAGGCCCCGCGGGCGCGGCCTGCCGTCCGTTGGCGGGAATCGGTGCGCTACAGCGCCACCGCCGACTCGTAGGGCTCGTCGAGAGGCGTGTCCGCGCCGAAGAGGTTCCGCGTGGCCATCCAGCGGTGCGTCTTCTCGTACACTTCCTGCGTGTAGGGCTCGAACACCATGCGCTCGCCCACGCCCATCGCACGGACGTCCACCAGTTCGTGGTAGCGTTCGGGAATCTCCTTCAAGAGGTAGTGCCGGTAGCGCTCCGGCTCCAGGTCGATGGCGCGTTGTGCGCGCTGCAGCGCGTTGAAGTACTTCTTCGCGTTCTCCTCGTCCGCGTCCGGCTCCAGCAGGAAACCGATCATGAACGTGGTATCGACGATCCTGCGGAACCCTTGCTGCTCCAGCACGTACATCGGTGCGCCGAAGACGTTGCCCGCGGGAACGTCGCGTTCCAGCAACCGTGCCATGCGGTCCAGCGGACGGCCGGCGAACTGCAGCTTGACCTCGGAGTCGTCGAGGATCGGTTCGAGCGCCTGCAGCGCCGAGAAATGGCTGCCCGAGTGATAGCCCACGGCGATGTCGACGTTGGCGAGGTCCCGGGGCTTGCGGATCTCGGACTCCGGCGGCACGAAGATGCCCGAGGGCGTCACCGAGTAGGCGTGTCCCCACATGCGTCCGTGTTGTCCCGTGGCCGCCACGTTGACCATCCAGTGACAAGCCGAGCTGACTTCGCAGGATCGTCCGTCCTTCATGTCCTCGAGGGCGCCGTGACGAACTTCCTTGGGCTTGTCGGACTGCTGGGAAACGATACCGAAGACAAACTCGTAGTCGAGTCCCTCGTCCGTGAAGTAGTCCAACTCCTCCGCGACCCATTCCTGGAGCCTGCCGTGCGGCTGTATGCGAAATTTGGCCATGTCCCTTGATCACCTCCTGCGTTCGATTTCGTGGCTCTGTCTCCACGACCCGTCAAGAAACACTTAACCGCGGTCCTTCGTGGAGTCAAACCGTTTTCCGGTCCGACCGACGCGCTTCCGAACACCGGGGGCTCCCGCCCGATGCCGCTTCGGGGGGTTGGAAGCCACGGAGGTCGGGCGTGTCCGCCGTCGTGGGGAAAGCCCGACCTCCGGCTATGCGAGGAGAAGCCGGGGACTCAGCGGCTCTCCTTCACTACCTCCACCGGCGCGGCGCCGTTGCGGCCGCCGTCGGTGGTTTCCCCGGGCGGAGCGACGAATGTCTGTTCGGCGTTGACGACGCCGGGAGTGGCCTGTCCGGGTCCCTGCCAGGTGAAGTCCGCCAGGGAATGGCCCGAGCCCTTGAGCTGAAGCGAATAGCCCATCCGCGTGGTATTGGACTCGCGCACACCGATGTCCGCGGCCGCGAGGCCCTCGGCTGGTCCGGCGGTAGCGGTAAAGCCCCCCTCGTAGCTCATGAAGTGGATGACTTCGCCGCCCGGGTTGACCAGGGCGACTCCGTCCGGGGAGCCGTTCTCGATGCGACTTACCGGGAACGAAAGGGCGCCGTAGCCGCCCTGTTGTTCCGGGATGGCTCCCTCCAGGGAAACGGTGCGGTACGGCCGGCCGTTCTTGCCGTTGTAGAGCACCAGCTTCCACCCGTTCATGTCCGTGCCCGCCGGGCCAGCGATCTCCAGGCTTTCCTCCGCGTCGGTGCCGGCGTTGTCATAGTGGACCTCGTTGATGAACACGCTCTGTCCCCATGCGGGATATCCCGTGCCCAGCACCAGACCGAATACCATCGCGGCGAATACGCGGCGCCAACTGATTTCCAAACCTTTGCGCATGATTGCACCTCCTTCGCGCAAACCGTCCGACCATGCCGGGTCCACCACGTTCCCGGCTCCTGTAAGAAGGAATCGTCCGGGAGGCGGGAGACTTTAGCGCCGGTGTGCGATATTTTACGGGGAGCTTCGAGGGACGGCCGTCGGACGAGGGGGCGGTCGTGACACACCATGCGCATTTTCGCCATATCCGACGTGCACGCGGACTACCCGCAGAACATGGCCCTGATCCAGGCGCTGTGCGCCCACGGCCATGAGCGTGACACGTTGCTGCTGCCCGGAGACGTGACCGACGATCTTTCCCGGCTGGCACGGGTGCTCGGGGGCGTGCGCGAAAAGTTCGCTCACGTGTTCTTCGTGCCGGGAAACCACGAGCTATGGGTGCGGCGCGGCGAGTCCGGCAACTCGGTGGCCAAGTTCGAGAAGATCCTGAGGTTGTGCGCGGAGCTCGGGGTGGAGACGAAACCTGCCAAGGTGTCCCGTGGCCCGGCCGACCCCGGAGCCTGGGTGGTGCCGCTGTTCTCGTGGTACGTGAAGCCGGAGCAAGGCCCCGCCAGCCTTTACGTCCCCAGGGACGGCGACGACGCGGGCCTCTCCATGTGGGCCGATGAAGTTCTGACCCGATGGCCGGAGGGTCTGTCCGTCGCCGATCATTTTCTCGACATGAACGAGCCGCATCTCGGCCGTGAATACGACGCGCCGGTCCTGTCCTTCAGCCACTTTCTCCCCAGACAGGAGGTGATGTTCCGCTCGCCGACCACGCCCCCCGCGCTTCCTGCGCGCGCCGTCCGGTTCAATTTCAGCCGGGTAGCCGGCTGCACGCGGATCGAGGCCCAGCTCCGCGCGCTGGGCTCCGTTCTCCACGTCCACGGCCACCAGCACCGCAACCGTGACCGGCTCATCGACGGCGTGCGCTACGTCTCGAACTGCCTGGGCTATCCGCCGGAGCGGGCCCGCGGCGAGATCGGTGAGTCGTGCGAGACTCTCAAGCTGTTGTGGGACACGGAGCTTGAGGGCGGCTGACGCCCCCTGCCTGTGCCGCATCAGGATTCGCCCATTGACCGGCCGAATCGCGGGGAATTCACCTGGTCAGTGGATGATCCCGCCGCCCTCCACCACCAGCAGTTGCCCGGTCATGAAGTCGCTGTCGGCGCTGGCCAGGAACAGCGCGGTGCCGGTGACGTCCTCGGGCACCTGGATGCGCTTGAAGGCCCGGCGGCCGGCGCTGTCCGACCGGCGTTTGCGGATCTCGTCGGTGATGACGTCCTCGCTCATGGTGGAGCCGGGAGTCATGCAGTTCACGTTGATGTTCCAGTCGCCGAGTTGGCGGGACATGACCCGGGTCAGCGCCACCACGCCACCCTTGGAGCTGGTGTAGTGCGGCATGTTGCTGGTGCCGTTCAGGAAGGTCCCCGACGCGATGTTGATGATCTTCCCGGACTTCTGCTCCTTCATGACCGGGATGACGGCGCGGCAGCACATGAACACGCCCTTGAGGTTCACCT
>JAPOPM010000217.1 GCA_026712905.1 Deltaproteobacteria bacterium | reverse complement strand
ACGAACCACCAGCTCCAACCTGACAGATAAGGGCTGGGTTGCAACGCGCACCCGACGGGCCTGTCCAGTCGGGAACTCCTGGGCTGGTAGATGTCGCCGGCCGGGAGGCCACGGTGAAGGACTGCGGCGTAGCCGTGGCGAAGTTGCAGGGGCATAGCTGGGCACCGACCCCGTTGAAGGGTTCGAGAGTGAACGTGGGAACCACTCCGTTGGTCCCTGCCAACACGGTGGGGAAGACCTGTCGCCGGTTGATGACGGCGGAGTGGGGCGGAGGACCCGTAGTAGTCCGAGCACGGGAAAGCCGTGTACATGGCGAAGGGGTCCAGTGTGCTCACGGCTTCAATGCAAAACGAGGAGGACGCTGGTGAATACCGGTGCTTCATGGCTTGGCCTGATCGAGGCGGAGTCACGAGTACTCGCGATGCAGACGAAGCTGAACCGATGTAACGGTATGAGCACATGGAGAGCCGGATGCGGTGAGAGTCGCATGTCCGGTTCGGAGGGCGGGCCGGAGAAACCCATCGCTCGAAAGACGACAGGGCGCTCCGGTCCGACCCCTACACCTACGTGTGGACGCGCGGTAGCTGGGTGTACCTGGCGGTGGTGCTTGACCTGTACTCGCGCCGGGTGGTCGGATGGGCGATGTCGAATCGCCTCATACGGGGACTCGCGTTGAACGCCTTGGGCATGGCTCTGACCCACCGGCTTCGGCCCGAGCTGCTGGTGCATCACTCTGACCGCGGCAGTCAAGTTGAATTCAACTGGTCGTCGCAACACCTTGATGATGAGGTGCTGCGATGCAGAAACGGAAACGGAGAAGGTCGGAGCCGGCGCGCCAACTGCTGGGACAACGCCGTCGTGGAGAGCTTCTTTGCTACGCTGAAGACCGAGCTCATCCACCAGGCCGACTACCCCAGTCCAGCCGAGGCAAGGGCCGCGATCTTCGAGTTCATCGAGGTGTTCTACAATCGGCAACCTCGCCACTCCACCCTCGGCTACCAGACACCAGCAGGCTTCGAGCGGATGGCACGGGCAGCTTAACCAACCTGTCCTCCAATCCCGGGCAAGGCCACCACTTGAGCGCTTTGGCCAAAATCATCCCCTCCACCGCTCGCTCCTTCCACGTGCTCACCTGGTTCGGGTGGATCTTGTGCCGCACAGCGATCTCCTGGGTCGTCTTCTCCCTGCGTACCGCCTCCAGTGCCACCTTCGCCTTGAAATCCCCGCTGAACCGTCGTCGTGTGCTCATCGCGTATCCCTCCCTCGGTCGGTGGAATACACCTTAGCAACCTGTCCGATTTTCCGGGACCACATCACTCGGGAGAGCGCGTGTACTTGCGCGACACCGATGATATTGCTATTCGATATCCATGTGTCGTTTTGTGCACATATGGGTTACGGACCCAGATACGCTCGTTGCAACTTAGCGCCCTACGAAGCAGCAGCGCCACACAAGGGAGTTTCTTGCCGAATCATCGTGCTTGACAGGTGACAGCTATGGACAAAACGCCTTTGGCCAAAGAGGTAGCCCATCTATTTCGCGTAACTGGGCACAAGGTCGACGTCAGTGTCGAAATCAACCACAGTGAAATAGACGTGCGCGCAGAAGAGACTCAAGGACTCGTACGAAAAGTAATCCTCGTCGAATGCGCTGACTACGGCCGTCCAGTCGGGATACGAAAGATGCGCGAAGACTTGAACAAGCTCGAGGCCGCGCGTGAGTTGCTCAAACACAACGCCGTCCTCATGCATGTTTCCCGGAACGGTTACTCAAAGAACGCCTCCGGCTTTGCCCTCGACAACGGCGCTCCGTTTTTTCTCTCCAGTCGTTGACCTATCGCCTGGTCAACTTTGACTCCTACATTGCCGCAGTCGAGTCCGACAAAGTCCGAGATACGCTCCTCAAGGAGTATCAGCCTACGAAGATACACTACGACGGCCAACCCCGCCAAGCTCTCGCCGCGATGGATTTCCTCACCAATTGGATAACGGGAGATTCACGTTGGCTCACGATATTGGGCGACTACGGCGTCGGTAAGTCGTGGATGCTGAAGCGCCTCCTATATCTGAGCCTGGACAAACACAAGGCCCACCCCGACCAGTTCCCTTTACCATTTTTCGTTCCACTCCAGCGATTCACCAAGGCCTTCGACTACCAGAACCTTATCCTTCGAACATTTCAAATTCACGGATTGGCCGGCGTGACCTATGATGCTTTTGAACACCTAGCTAGACTTGGGCACGTCCTTTTCCTTTTTGACTCGTTCGATGAGATGGCGCAACATCTCAATCGCGACACGATTCGAGAGAACTTACACGAGTTGCTGATCGGAATGTCTGGCCAATCCAAAGCCATCATGACTTCACGACCCACCTACTTCGAGAACCGCGCCGAAAGACTCGTAGCCGTAGAAACCGACGGTTCACTGGTCTGGCATCCACTCGACCGCACAGAGGAGGAGAGAAAACTAGCACTGACTCGCTTTCTATCGAAAGCCGTGGTGACCAGCCGATTTGCACGGCTTACGGACCTCTCCCCACAACAGAGACGACGGCTATTCGCGTCGGTGCTGGGTTCCAATTCTCCCGCGTATACGCGATTGACGGAACTCCTAAAACGATTTGAGGAACTAGGCTCCATATCGCAACGTGCCGTTATTGCACGGCTGCTGACCACAGTAGCCGAAACGTTGGCGTCTGGCACCGAGGTTAAGACCATAGACGGTCTACCTCTCTTACCCGACGACCTTGAAGTACTAAATCAAGGCAAGATCTTCGAGATCGTGGTCCATAACTTGTTGCATCGAGATCAGCAAGTTGGTAGCCTGACCGCCGGGGACCGGTATCACTTCCTCAGGTCTTTTGCCATATTCTTGCAACAGCCCGCACAACATCCTTTCGCACAGCCTGACGATATCCGTCGCCTCGTCGACACAATATTTCACGACAAGTTGCGGCGAGCCGAGAGTCGCGAACAACTCCTGGAACAGTACTATCGGACTTGTCGAAGACACTCAGGACTAACAACAGAGGACCAATTTCAGGACACGACTGGCCAACTCGACCTTCCGGTAGAAGAGGACGATGCGACATCGAGAGTTGGTTTTTCGCACAATAGTCTCAGAGAGTACTTGGTTGCCGACGCCTTTGCAGACTATCTCACGAATTCGACAGAGTTCCACAGACTTAAGACGGTAACGGTCTCAGAAGCGGTTGTCACTTTTTTTGTGGACCTCGTGGCATACACGCCGGAACTTGTTTCGAAGTTATCTGCGGGCTACCAGAACTGCGTGGATTCAGCCCTCAAGGAGCGCCTCTTCAGATTGCTTTTCGGCCTGATCAACAGCGACGCAAAGAAACACATCGGGTGTTTGGGAAGTCCTGCAAACCTGACGGATATGGACCTTACTGGGCTCGACTTCGGTGGACTGCCGTTGAAAAGTGCTGTGTTTACCGGATCAATTTTGCCTGATACCGACCTTCGGAACGCGGATCTTCGAGGCGCTGTGTTCGACGGAACAATCCTGAGCGGGACAATGTTGGACGGCGGAAAACTCGACGGCGCTGACTTGTCCTGCGCGGAGATAGAAAGCATATTTGTATTTGATGAATTCGAAACGCGCACACGGGCGTTGTTACAGGGAAGGCACGCACGACAGTGGCTATACTCACAAGGAGCCAAGGTGGAAAACCCGGAGGAACTGAACCAACTACTCGGGAGGCCTTGGTACGAAGCGGCGAGAGAGGTCACAAGGACTCTCCAGAGGCGGATCGCGGGGTCACACCAGGATAGTTCCCTCGCCAAAGGGACGGACCTCAAATACAGACCGTTCGCGGAAGATTTCGTCAAGCACCTCCGTACGTGCGGAATCCTGGAGGACATCAAGAGAGGTCGCTCAGGCACAGTAGTGCGGGTAGTCCCCGAACACCGCAACGCAATCCAACGATTCAATGAGGAGGGAACAATCGACCCTTTGTTTCAGTCCTTCTTCGAAAAATATACTTAGCTAGAGGGAACCTCTGATCAATTGCCATGGCTCCTATCCAACTTTCGGGCAACCATCTTCGCAGGGGAACGGTGTCCACTCTCAAGTCGTTAACGACATGGTGTACAACGGAATCTGGCGGCGTTCTACTAAGGAATTGTACATGACATTCGGTGGCTAACGTCGATGCAAATCACTCTGTTCGTAGCCTGACCCCGCTTCTCTGCACTTCACAGCTCCGCTCTCTCGGCCTGAATACGGCATCCAAAGGAAGACAACTCTAAGGGAGCAGGATATATCGCTGCATGCATGGTGCCGGAGGGGGGACTCGAACCCCCACAGGGTTGCCCCTACTGGATTTTGAGTCCAGCGCGTCTACCAATTCCACCACTCCGGCACGGAAAGAAAACGACTAGCCCATAGGGGAGGAGAGGTCAAGGTCGAACCGGGGCGGTCAGCCCTCGTCGTCGATGCCCTCCAGGGGAATCGCCTGCTCCACCAGCATGATGGGGATGTCTTCACGGATGGCATAGAGGTAGCGGCCGTCCGCGCGTACGAGCCCGCCGTCGATGGGCTCGGTCACCTTCTCGCCGACGCGGTTGAGAAGGTGACCGGACTCGATTTTCCGGTTCACGGTGTTGATGAGCGACTCGTCGGCCAACGCCACCGGCTCATGGCTCTCGGGACATGCCAGGATGTCGAGGAGTTGCTGATCTATCACGCTTGCCTCCCATGGCGCCAAGAATGACGCGGAATCAATATTCCTCGCCTCCTCGCGGGTGTCAAACGCGCTGGTCGCCATGAGGCAACTACGTAGCGGAACGTCTTTCCCGCGGAAGCGGGAATCCAGGGGTGGGGAGGCGGGAAAACACCGCTGTAATGCCCCACCACTGCCCCTGGATTCCCGCCCCGATCGGAGTCGAGGGCAGGCTTTCGCGGGAATGGCGGAGCGGGTCGGAGCGCTCTGGTTGATGCGTCACGGGCTCTTGGCTATGTTGCCGTCTGGAGGTGGAGCGAATGAACGGGACTTTTCGGGAATACATCGAGCTGCTGCGGGACAACGACGAGCTGCTGGACATACGCAAGCCCGTCGACCTCAGGGACGTGGCGGCGCTCACGGCGCAGAGCGACCAGGCGCTGCTGTTCGAGAACCCCGTGGGCTACTCCATCCCGGTGGCGTGCGGGCTGCTGCAGAAGCGGGAGCGGCTGGGCTTGGCGCTGGACGCCCCCTACCCGGAGATCCACAAGCGGTTTCAGTTCGCCATGTCCAACTCCATCGACCCGGTGATGGTGGACGACGCGCCGGTCAAGGAGTTCATCCGGCAGGGCGACGACGTGGACCTGTTCAAGCTGCCGGTGCCGATCTTCTCCACCCTGGACGGCGCGCCCATGATCACCGCCGCGGTGGTCATCTCCGAGGACCCCGAGTACGGCATGAACGCGGGCTGCTACCGCCTGATGCTCAAGGAGCGCAACGTCACCGGCATCGACATCGTCACGCCCAACAACCTTCACAACTTCACCAGGCGGGCGCTGGCGGAGAACCGCCCGCTGCCCATCTCGATTTCCATCGGCGTGCACCCGCGGGAGCTGATGGGGGCGCTCTTCAAGGCATCGCTGGGAACCAACGAGCTGGGTTTCGCCGGCGGCCTCGGCGGGCGGCCGGTGGAGTTGACGCCGGGAGTGGCCGGACCCGTGCCGTTCATCGCCGGCTCCGAAATCGTGCTGGAAGGCGAGATCCCGCCCGAGGGCTGGGTGCATCCCGAGGGGCCCTTCGGCGAGTTCTCCCGCCTGGTGGGCGGCACCCACCGGAACCCGAATGTCCACATCAAGTCCGTGCTGCACCGCCGCGACCCCATCTACTACGCGCTGCACATGCCCTGGGAGAACCTGTGGATGAGCGCGCCGATTTACGAGGCGGCGGCGTGGCGCGTGATGGCGGAGACCGGCGTCCAGGTCACCGCCATCAACGTGACGCCCGGAGGCTGCTGCCACTGGCACATCGTGGCCTCCATCAAGAAGAGCCCGGGCGACGGCAAGAACGCCATCGCCGCGCTGCTGTCCATCGCCGACATCAAGTACGTGGTGGTCACCGACGACGACATCGACATCTTCGACCCCGTGGAGGTGGAGTGGGCCATCGCCACCCGCGTGCAGGCGGACCGGGACACCGTGATCCTGTCCAACGCGCGCTCCAAGCCCCTGGACCCGTCCATCCCGCCCAGCACCAACGGCGTCCCCACCACCGCCAAGATGGGCATCGACGCCACCATCCCCGAGAACGTGCCGCGCTACCGCTACAACCGGATCATCTACCACAACCAGGGCAAGGCGGCGCTCGACGACTACCTGAGCGAGTCGCCGGCCGCGGCCCAGCCGCCGGCGGCCGGCGACGACGCCATCGAACGGCTGGCGCAACGCACCCTGGACATGCTGCGCGAGAAGCGGCTCACCTTCAGCGAGCTGCTGGACGCCTTCTCGGACGAAGCCTTCGCCACGGTCATGGCGCTGGTGGGGCGCCTCAACGAACGCAAACAGATCACGCTGGACGAAGAGGGGAAGTACATGCCCGCGGAAGGCGCCTGAGCCGGCGGCTTCCCGAACCCAACCCGTGTCCCGTCCGGTGAAACCGCATGTCGAGATGCGCCGCGACGACATGTACGGGCGACCGGCGGCGCCCCCGTGGCGGGCACACGAAAGGGAGAAGGACAGGCTTCCGGACCAAGAGGAGGATGACAGTGACGGTCGAACTCGTTTTCTACACCAACCCGATGTCGCGCGGGCGCATCGTGCGCTGGATGCTGGAGGAAGCAGGCGCTCCGTATCGCACCGAGCTGGTGGAGTACGGCCCGATGATGAAGTCCCCGGAGTACCTGGCCATCAACCCCATGGGCAAGGTGCCGGCCATCCGCCACGGCGACACGGTGGTCACCGAATGCGCCGCCATCTGCGCCTACCTCGCCGATGCCTTCCCCGAAGCGGGGCTGGCGCCGCCGAGCGGGCAACGCGGCGCCTACTACCGCTGGCTGTTCTTCGCCGCCGGCCCGCTGGAAGCGGCGGTCACCGGCCGCATGTTCGGTTTCGCCGTGCCGGCGGACAAGGAATCCATGATCGGTTACGGCAATTACGCCACGGTGATGAACGCCCTGGAGAAGGCCGTCGCGGGCGAAGGCTACGTCGCCGGCGAGACCTTCTCCGCCGCCGACGTGTACGTCGGGTCGCACATCGGTTGGGGCATGCAGTACGACACCATCGAAAAGCGCCCGGCATTCGAGGCGTACTGGTCGCGGCTCAGCGGGCGCGAAGCGTATCAGCGGGGCAACGCCCTGGATGACGCGGCGGCGGGCTCGGCCGACAACGCGTGACGCCGGGGGTACCGCTCCGCGGCTCGCACCAGCAGACCGACACGTCCCCGCCCGGGCCATCGGTCTCGATGACCGCGCAAGCCCGGCGCGGGCGGCAGCTACTGGCCCAGCCGGTAGAAGCGGCGGGCGTTGTCCGCGAGGATGGCGGCCTTGGCGTCGTCGGAGAGTGTCGGGTGCTCGGCCACTTCGGCGATCTCGTGGCCGATGTCGCCGGGGCCGATCTCGTGCGGGAAGTCGCTGGCGAACAGGAACCGTTCGTTGCCGGCACGCTGGACTTGGTAGTCGAGACCGTTCTCCCCGCCCTCGCAGCCCACGAAGACGTTGTCCAGCAGCGCGTACCGGCTAGGCTCATGCTCCGGGTCGGGGCCGTGGTAGTTGCCGTGGGAGTTCCACTCCCCAAAGAATTCGTGGGAACGGTCCATGCGGTCCATCCAGAAAGTCAGCCACCCGGCGCCCCCTTCGAGGAAGGCCATCCGCAGGTTGGGGAAGCGGTCGAACACGCCGTGGTAGACCATGCCGGAGAAGGCGATCATCAGGCTGAAGGGGTGGCCGAGCCCGGCGATGGGAACGAACGCCTCCAGGGTGTCGAGGCCCATGCCGTGGTGGCAGCCGCCGTGCACCGCAAGCCCGCAGCCCAGCCGTTCGGCCTCGGCGTAGACGTCCCAGTAGGTCTTGTGGCCCAGGTCCATGGGCAGGCCGCGCGACGGCAGCATGGCCCCGAGCATGCCCAGTTCGGTCACCGCCCGGCGCAGTTCCATGACCGCCTCTTGCGGATCCTGCAGCGGGATCAGCGCCATGCCCTTGAGCCGCGGATTGTCCTTGAGATAGCGGTCGTAGAGCCAACTGTTGTAGGCGTGGGCCACGGCGCACGCCCAGTCCGGCATGCTGATGTTGCCCATGGCGAGGCCCCAGGTGGGGTACAGCACGCTGCACTCGAACCCGGCCTGATCCACGAACGACCGCCAGTCCTCCGGGGTGACGGGCTTGCCGCCGCCGAAGGCGCCCTCGCTCAGGTACTTGAGCCCCAGGTGGTGGTGGTCCAGGGAGGGGAAGACGCGCGTGAGGATACGCTTGCTCGCTTGGCTGCGGTAGGGCTCCTCGATGTAATCGACGATGGACTCGTCCTCGATTACGTGACCGTCGGCATCGATGACAGGCAGGCTCATGGGATCCGCCTTTCGACTCCAGTGTGGTGCGTCACACCGGCTGCTAGTGTCGTGTCCCGTAAATACCTGGCATAAGTTGCGCAGGATTTTTCGTCGTCGGCAAGGCGCGATGACGAGCAGTGGCGGGCACCACGCGAGGAAGAGGAACGCAGCCGACGGCGAAAAAGACCAGCAAATTATGCCAGGTATTTACGGGACACGACACTAGTAAATACCCGTAATCTTCACGCTGGCGTGCTTCGACTTGTAGCGGCGGTTGAGAGCGATGAGCACGCCGGTCAGCCCTTCGACGACATAGGCGTTGGCCGCCGGCCCGGCGTCCAGGCCGGTGGCGCCGATGCGATCCAGCAGCTCGATGACGCGGTCCTTGGCCTCCCGGCTGTCGCCGCACACCAGCACGTCGCCCAGGGGTTCGTCCGGCGCGCTGAGGTCCAGCGCGGAGATGTTGTGCAGCGCGCCGATGACCGGAGTGTCGTCGCCCAGGATCTTCTGCGCCTCCAGCAGCGCCGAGCCGGCCTCGGGTACGAACGGCCGGCCCTTGAGCAACGGCACCACCGCGTCGATGACAATCTTGCCGCGCAGCTCGCCGGCCAGATCGGCCACCATCTTCTCCTGCCCCTCGTAAGGGACCGAGATGACGGCCAGCTCCGCTTCCCGCACCGCCTCGGCGTTGATCATTCCCTCGACGAAGTTCGTGCCCAGCCTCTCGTTCAAGTCCTTGGCCGCGTCCGCGCCGCGCTGTGCATCGCGTGAGCCGATGAGCACCCGGACGCCCGGACGCGCCAAGCGTCCCGCCAGGCCCATTCCCAGACTTCCGGTCCCTCCAACGATTGCGATCGAAATGGAATCTTGCATGGGAAGGCTCATAGCATGTTCGCACGAGGTGTCACAAATTCGGAGCGTCCTACCGGCCGCCGCGGAACAGGTCGTCCTCGGCCGGCCGGATCAAATCCCGAGCCGAGCCCTCGTGCGGCGGCAGCTCCAGGCCGCGGACGATGGCCGCGGGCACATGGCTCGTCTTTCCCATGACCAGCTCCGCCGCGCCGGCGATCTGGTCGGCCACGGCGGTGACCGAGGCCTTGAGCTCGTATCCGTACGGGTCCGTCCCACCGCGGTAGTCGATCAGCGGGCCGAACCCGGCCACGCCGATGGCGACGTCGGTGGTGCCCAGGCGCCAGGGCCGTCCGAACGTGTCGGTGATGACGACGCCCAAGGTCTTCTCCGTGAGCCGCCGCACGTCCTCGCGAATGCGCCGGGCGGAACCGTCCGGGTCCCTGGGCAACAGCAGGGCGCGGCCGACGCCCACGTTCGACAGGTCGATGCCCGCGTTGGCGCAGACGAGGCCGTGGTGGGTCTCGACAACGATGGTGCTGCGTCCCTTGGCGACGATGCCGCGGCTCTCCCCCAGGATCAGTTCCAGCAGCCGCGGGTCCTTGCCGTCGAGCTCGGCGGAAAGCCGCAGGGCCTCCGCCGACGGTGTCACCGTATTCAGGTCCACGGCGCGCCCTTCCGACTTGGAAACGATCTTCTGGGCCACCACCAGCACATCGCCGTCGCACGGGGCCAGCCCCTGGCGCGCGCACGCCTCCACCACCAACCGGCCCAATGGATCGCCGGGCTTGACCTCGCCCAGCCCCTCCACGGCGATGATTTCCAGGCGCCGCATTACGCGTCAACCCGCGTGCTTGCCACGTACGACTTCATGGAATTCGCGGGTCAACTGGCCCGCGCGAAGAAGCTGCTGCCGTTGTGGCGCATGGCGGCGAGGCGGTCGTGGGTGCGGCCGCGCTCCAGGCGGGGGATGAGCTGCTGCAGATCGGCGGGCTCGTCGATGTCCAACGCGATGCGCGGGTTCTCGATGACGCTGACGGCGGCCCCGCGGGCTTCCGCCTCGCTCAGGTGGTAGCGGAAGCTGTCGTAACCGAAGCGGAGCCGCAGGATGTCCGGCGGCGCCAGCAACAGCGCGTTGGTCCCCATACGGTCGTGGGAGGGGACCAGGACGGCGAACGGCGCGCCGGCGCTTTCGGGCGCGGCACGGAGCACGGACTCCACGTCGCCGGCGCGCAGCAGCGGGATGTCGCCCGGCAGCACCAAGGCGGCGTCCATGCCCGCCTCCTCCATGACGTCAAGAGCGAAATGGACCGCGTCGGTCTCACCCGTCTCGTCCTGCTCCCGGATCACCGTCACGTCGAAGGCCGAAACCCAGTGCGCCACCTCGTCCGAGCCCGTCACGACGAAGGTCCGGTGGAGGCCCTCGGCCCGGGTCACCTCGGTCAGCACGTCGTGCACCATGGCCTTCATCAACTCCGAGCGCTCGGGCGCGCTGAGACGCGAGGACAGCCGCTGCTTGGCCCCCTGAAAACCCTTGACGGGGATGAGTGCGCCGAACTTCATCATGGAATAGAAGTGCTTAGCACCTGCCCGACGAATTTTGAAACCTGCCTGCGGCCCGCCCTTCCCCACCCCTGGATTCCCGCTTTCCAGGGTGTGTGAAAACTCATGAGGCAACTACGTAACAGAACGTCATTCCCGCGAAAGCGGGGTCAATAGTTCCCGCGCCAGCCGTTTCTTGTCTTCCAGCGTGTCCATGCGGATGGAGGTGGCCTGCACCTCGATGCCTGACCGTTCGATGGCGGGCCGCAGGTGACGGTCTTCCGTGTCGATGACCAGCACGTCGATGAAATCACGGTAGGCCGCGGCGAGCCCGTTGACCGACGCCTCCACGCCCAGGGTCGCCATGAGCTTGTGTGCCGGACCGCTGAAGGAACGTCCCTGCACCATGGGACTCACGGCCACCACCCTGGCGGGCGTCTCGCGCAGGGCTTGGCGCACGCCGGGCACCGCCAGGATGGGCCCGATGCTGGTGGCGGGATTGCTGGGGCACACCACCACCAGGGCGGCGGCGCCGATGGCTTCGAGCATGCCGGGCGCGGGGCGGCCTTCCTCGATCCCTCGGTAGCGCAGGCTCAAGACCTCCGGCTGCCAGCGCGCCTTGACGAAGTACTCCTGGAAGGAGATCTCCCCTTCGGGCGTGGCGAGCCGCGTCTCGATACGCTGGTCAGACATGGGCAGCACGCGGGAGCGCACACCCAGCGCGCGGCACAGCGCGGCGGTCACCCGCGACAGCGGCTTTCCCTCCGACAGGAGGCGCGTGCGCGTCAGGTGGGTGGCGATGTCCCGGTCTCCCAAACGGAACCAGGTCTCGTTGCCGAGCCGCTGGAGCTGGTCCAGCACGGTGAAGGTGTCGTCCCGGACGCCCCACCCCTTGGCCGGGTCGATGAGACCGGCGAGAGTGTAGACGATGGTATCGACGTCAGGGGATACGTGGAGGCCGTGTACTGACGAGTCGTCCCCGGTATTGCACACCACCACCAAGTCTTCGGCGGCCGCCTCCTCGTAAAAGCCCAGCACGAGCTTTGCCCCGCCCGTGCCTCCGGTGAGAAGCAGGTGTGTTCCGGCGCTGGGTTTCGTGGACAAATCCGGCGGTCTCTACAACCCCGCTACCGTCTGGTCCGCCGCGCCGTCTGCGGGCGCGAAGTCGCTCGCGAGGAGCTCGCGCTCTTCCTCCCAGGTACGCAGGACCTCGTAGCCGGTGGAACGCTCGGCCGGGATGCGGTTGATCTCACGGATCAGCGAGCGGAACTCGTGGGGCCAGATCATCTGCCCTTCCGTGGAGCCCGCCAGCCGCGAGATGCTCTCCTCCATGAGCGTGCCGCCGAAGTCGTTGGCGCCGGAGCGGAGGCAGAGCTGCGACATGCGCCGGCCCATCTTCACCCAGGAGACCTGCACGTTGGGAATGGTGTCGTTGAGCAGCACCCGTGCCAGCGCGTGCACGCGGATGTCTTCCTCCTCGGTGGGGCCGGGCCGCGCCAGGCCCTGCTGGAAGAGCGCGGTGTTCTCGTGCACGAACCCCAGCGGGACGAACTCGGTGAAGCCTCCGGTCTCCTTCTGGATGTCGCGCAGCAGCAGCATGTGGTTCACCCAGTGGCTGCCGTTCTCCCGGTGGCCGTACATCATGGTGGAGGTGGTGAAGATGCCCACCTCGTGGGCGGTGCGGATGACCCGCATCCACTGCTCGGTGCTGACCTTGTTCTTCGACAGCACCATGCGCACCTCGTCGTCGAGGATCTCCGCGGCCGTGCCCGGCACGCTGTCGAGGCCGGCGTCGCGCAGCATGCGCAGGTAATCGGCCAGCGGCATGCCGGTGAGCTCCACCCCGTAGGTGATCTCCATGGGCGAGTAGGCGTGGATGTGGATGCCGGGAACGCGCGAGCGGATGGACTGGAGCAGGTCGCGGTAGTAGAACGGCGTCATGCCGCGCGGCAGGCCGCCCTGCATGCAGATCTCGGTGGCGCCGCGGTTCCACGCCTCCTCCGCCTTGTCCGCCACGTCTTCCAGCGAGTGGTCCCAGCTCCCGGGCTTGTTGGGGCCGGTGTGGAACGCGCAGAACTTGCAACCCACGTAGCACACGTTGGTGAAGTTGATGTTGCGGCACACCACGTAAGTGACGCGGTCACCCACCTTGGCCTGCCGCATGAGGTCGGCCGTCACGGACAGGGCGGCCAGCTCGTCGCCGCTCACCTCGGACAGGATCAGGCCTTCCTCCCGCGTGACCTCGCGGCCGGCCAGGGCGTCCTCCAGTATCCGTGCGACGCGCATCTCGATGCGGGGCAGCAGCTCGTACAGCCGTTCGGCCCCGTCGTCATAGTCGAACATCGCTTCGATGTGGCTCATGGTGTCCTCCGACCGCGGCGAGGCCGTCCTCGTCGCACAACCTGTCGATGTAGGGGATCAGCTCGGGCGCGATGAACCGCTCCGCCCGCGCAATGTATTCCGGGTAGATGGGGAGCCGCGGCCGCAAGCTGAAACCGGCGGCCGCGGTGCGCTCACCCAGTTCCAGCAGTTCGGGCCAGGGCGCCTCCGGGTTGATGAAGTCACGGGTCACGGGGGATACGCCGCCCCAGTCGTTGATGCCCGCGTTCAGGTACCACTCGTAACACTCCGGCGTCAGGTTGGGCGGCGCCTGGATGTTCATGTCGCCGCCCAGGATCAGCCGCGCCAGGGCGATGGTCCTGGCCTCGTCATCATAGTCCGCGTGCGGTTGATCGTGCATCGGGATCTCGGGCTTCACGCGAAAGTTCTGCACGATCACTTCCTGGATGTGGCCGTCGCGTTCATGCAGCTCCCGGATGGCGTAGAGCGACGCGATGCGCTCCTCCCAGGTCTCGCCGATGCCGATGAGGATGCCCGTGGTGAATGGGATGCCCAGCCGCCCCGCCTCGGCCAAGGTCCGGAGCCGGGCCGACGGCTTCTTGTCCGGCGCGTCGGCATGCGCGCCGCCCGGCTCCATGAGCCGCTCGCTGACGTTCTCCAACATGAGCCCCATGCTCGCGTTCACCCGCCGGAGCCGTTCCAGGTCGGCGCGCGCCATGAGCCCCGGATTGGCGTGGGGCAAGAGCCCGGTCTCCTCGAGCACGACGCGACAAGCCTCGTACAGGTACTCCAGCGTCCTGCGGTAACCCGCCCGCCGGAGGAACTCCCGCATCTCCGGGTAGATGGCCTCGGGCTTGTCCCCCAGGCTGAACAGCACCTCGGTGCAGCCCATGACCCTGGCCCGCCGCACCGTCTCCAGAACCTCGTCCAGGGACAGCGTCCTGGCGCCGTCTTCTCCGGGCGCCTTGCGGAACGTGCAGTAGCCGCAGAAGTCGCGACACAGGTTGGTGAGCGGGATGAAGACCTTGGGGGAGAAGGTGACGGTGCGGCCCTTGTGGCGGTCACGCAACTCGGCGGCCGCTCGAAGCAGCGCCGTGAACTCATCTCCCTCGACACTGGAAAGCAGGAGGGCGTGGCCCGGCGCTAAGGAACTGCCATCGAGACATTCCTGCAGCAGTCGTGGGACTTGGCGAGTCGTCATTGCCAAACGCTCAAAGTGGTTTGCATAACGGATAAGGGGGTGCAGGTCAACCAGAATCCCGTCCGCGCGGTACGCGGGACGGACGCGCGGGACTTCCCTTTCCGCCCGCAGGACTCTTGGTTTCCTTGCCGGTTTTGAGGTATGCAAAAGGGCTTGCATTTTTGCCACGGATGAAGGAGATTCCTGGCAGAATATCGGCCGTCTCCTGGCGCAGGAGACAAGGAGTTCCATAGATGTCCGACGACCCACAAGACGACAGTATACCGCCGTCGCGCATTCCGGCCCTGAAGGCTTCCATCGCCCTCCCCCGCTTCCTCAAACTCTTGATTGCCCCATCGGGACAAATGCACCCCTAGACCGACCGCGCGTCTGTCGGGAACGCCCGCGTCCGGCCCGAGCCGGAGCGGTGTTCCTCCGTGTCCCTTTACGTCCCGGCATTCCGGATGGGAGATGTTTCGATGTTCGAGAGTTTATGGTTGGGCGCCACGATCATCCTGCTGTTGATCCTGGCCAACGGCTTCTTCGCGGCGGCGGAGATCGCCGTGATCGCCACGCGCAGGACGCGCGTCGACCAGGTGCAGGGCAAGGGCACGCGCGCCGCCGCGGCCCTCGGGCGACTCAAGGATGAGCCCGACCGGTTCCTCGCCACGGTGCAGATCGGCATCACCTTCGTCAGCACCCTGGCCTCCGCCATCGGCGGCGCCGGCGCCATCCAGGTCCTCACGCCGCAACTCCAATCGCTGCCGCTGCCCTACGCCGAGACCTGGGGCAACTACGCGGCCATCCTCTTCGTGGTCCTGCCCATCGCCTACCTCAGCCTGGTGTTGGGCGAACTCGTACCCAAGTCCATGGCGCTGCGCTTTTCCGAGCGCATCGCGTTCTTCGTGGCACTCCCCATCGACGCCATCTCCAGGTGCACGTCGTTCCTCGTGGCGTTCCTGACCCGCTCCAGCAACGTGGTCCTGCGGCTGTTCGGTGGCAAGGAGACCGGGTCCGCGAGCTTCATTTCCGAGGAGGAGGTCAAGTCGATCATTCGCGAGGGCACCGCCAAGGGGATCTTCGACGAGACCGAGAAGGAGCTGATTCACAGCGTCTTCGACTTCGCCGACACCCCGGTCAGGGCCGTCATGGTGCCGCGCACCGAGATCCACGCCATCGACGTCGAGTCCGAGCCGGACGATGTGCTGCGAAACTTCGTCGAGAGCGGCTTCTCGCGCCTGCCCGTGTACGAGAACGAGTTGGACCAGGTCCTGGGCATCGCCTACAACAAGGACATCCTGCGCGCCATGCAGGCCAACGAGCCCATCGACCTGCGCGCCATGGTGCACCCGCCCTTCTTCGTACCCAGCTCGCTGCCCATCAGCCAGCTCCTGAAGGACCTGCAGCGCCGGCGCATGGCGCTGGCCCTGGTGGTGAACGAGTACGGCGAAGTGGAAGGGCTGGCGAGCCTGGAGGACATCATCGAAGAGATCGTCGGCGAGATCCGCGACGAATACGACGCCGAGGAGCGCGGGCCGGTGGAACGCCTCCCCGACGGCTCGCTGGTGGTGTCCGGCTCCGCCCTGCTGAAGGACCTGCAGTCCGACTACGACCTGCCCTTCGAGGAGTCCGTGGACTACCACACCCTGGCCGGTTTCGTGCTGGCCAAGCTGAAACGCATCCCCCGCGGCGGCGAAAAGATCGAGACCGACGGCCACCGCCTCACCATCGCCGACATGGAAGGCCGCCGCATCCTCAAGATCCGCGTGGAGGAGAACCGCCGGGTGAACGGCGGTGCGGCGTAGGGTCCTGCCCTCATGATCAACCACGAGACGTTCGAGCGCATCCTGTCATCGATGCACGAGGCGGCGTTGGACGATCGGCGCTGGTCGGCCGCCTCCGCGCTGATCGACGACGCCCTCGGCGTGCACGGCCACTGCCTGGCGGTTGTCGACTTTTCCTGCCCGGAGAACCTCCAGGTCTATTTGGCGGAGTTCTGTTACCGCGGGCGACAGGACCACGAATTGGAACGCGAGTACGTCCAGGTCTATATGCCCATAGACGAACGAGTCCCGCGTTTTATGCGGCTCCCCGACAGCCAGCCGGTCCATATGACCAACCTCTTCACCGCGGCGGAGCGGAAGACCTCCCTGGTATACAACGAGCTGGCGCCCCGTATGCACGCCCAGAACAGCCTCAACGTGCGCCTTGACGGACCCGACGGCGCAAACATTTACTTGGGCGTGTTGGACCCGGTTGTCGGTAACGACTGGTCGGCGCCCCAGCTCGAACTGATCGGGCGTCTACTACCCCATCTCCGTCAATACGTCCGCGTCCGCCAAGTGCTTGCCGGCTCGGGGGCCTTGGGCGCGTCCCTCACGGAGCTGCTCGACACCACTGGAGCGGGCATCATCCAACTCGACCCGCGTGGGCGGATCGTGAATGTGAACGACAGTGCCGGGAGATTGCTGCGTGTTGGAGACGGTCTCGTCGACCACGACGGGTTCCTGTTCGCCGGTACGCCCGGAGACAACATCGGCCTCCAGAAGCTATTAAGTCGGGCGCTCCCGCCGTTCCGGGTCCAGGGCGTCAGCGGATCGATCATGGTACGGCGTCAGTTTGCGCCGTCACCGCTGGTGCTGCACGTCAACCCGGTGGACGGGCGGAAGACGGACGTGCGGGCTTGGCCGGTCGCGGCGCTCGTCCTGGTCGTGGATCCGGTGAGCTGGCCCCACATCGATCCGGCCATGGTCGGTCAGGCCTTGGGCCTCACGGAGATGGAGAGCCGGGTGGCCGTGCTGTTGGCCGAAGGCATGAGCGTCCGTAAAATCGCCGCGAGGATGGGTCGAAAGGAAAGCACGATCCGAGCGCACGTAAAGCACATGTTCGCCAAGCACGGCGTTTCGCGGCAGGCCGAACTCGTGCGGCTTGTACTGTCGCTGGCCAACGCTCCAGAGCGTGAGGCAACAGGCGAAGCGGCCTCGGCTCCGCGCCAACGTCGTCCGTCTTCCGGAAAATACTGAACAACCGCGATCGTGTAGGACCCACGCCGCACACGCACGTCGTGCCGCTTCACTGACGGAAGGGTCGCCAACCCGCCGGCGCGCGCTACGACGCCCGCTGCGTGACGCCGCGGCCTTGCAACAGGGCTGCCGTCTCCCTGAGCAGCGCCTGGATCTCACCTGGCTTGCCCACGGTGATCCGCATCATGTTGGACAACTCCGGGGTATCGAAGAAGCGCACCAGGATGCCCTTCTCGTGCAGTCCTTCATGCAGCCAGCGGATGCTGTCCCGGCCGAGCCGGGCCATGACGAAGTTGGCCTGGGACGCATGAACCTCGAAGCCCAGCCGGCGCAGTCCCCGGACCAGGGTTCCGCGGGTGCGCTGGATGCGCGCGACGTTGCGTTGCATCCACTCCACGTCCTCCAGGGCCGCCACGGCCGCCGCCAGGCTCAGGCGGCACAGGTTGTAGGAGTCCTTCACCTTCATCAGGCTGCGCACGATGTCCTCGCCGCCGAAGACCAGACCCACGCGCATGCCGGCCAGCGAATACGCCTTGGAGAAGGTGCGCAGCACCACCAGGTTGGGAAAGCGCTTGACCAGCGCGATGGCGCTTTCGTCGCTGTCGGCGAAGTCGATGTAGGCCTCGTCCACCACCAGCAGGCCGGCCACGGAGCGCGCCAGCCGCGCGATCTCGCTCACCGGCTCCAGCGTGCCCGAGGGGGCGTTGGGGTTGCACAGGATGGTCACCTTGCTCGACTGGAAGTAGAGCGGTGACGGGATCGTGAAGTTGTCGGCGTAGGGCACCGTCACGCTCTCGCCGCCCTGGATGGCGACAAGCGTCTCGTACAGCGAGTAGGTGGGCACCGGGTAGGCGACGCTGTCGCCCTCGCCCACGTAGCAGCGCATGAGGATGGACAGCAGCTCGTCCGAGCCGTTGCCCGCCATGACGTTTTCCGGACCGACGTTGTAGAGGGCGGCCGCGCGCTCGCGCAGTTCCAGGGCCACGGGATCGGGATAGAGGCGCAGCGACGAGGAGATCTCGCGGCGCACCGCGGCCAGCACCCTGGGGGACGGCGGGTAGGGGTTCTCGTTGGTGTTGAGCTTGATCAGATCGGTCTGCTTGGGCTGCGCACCAGGCGTGTAACCCTCCAGATCTTCGATGTTTTTTCTGAGGATGGACTGCATCCGGGAATTCTAGCCAGCCCCCGAGGGCATTGCAAATGACCCCGCGGGGCGTCATATCCAAGTGCCTCCGTCGCTCCCACGAGAGCGGAACGACGGAGGGAACCGGGGAGATCCGTTACGCGGCGTCGGCCACCTCCGACGCCGACACGGTCAGCTCGCTGCCGTCGTGGTCCACGACCACCCGGCTATGGTCCTTGACCTCGCCGGCCAGGAGCTTCCGCGCCAGCGCGGTCTCCAGCTCCTTCTGGATCAGGCGCTTGAGGGGCCGGGCGCCGTAGGCGGGGTCGTAGCCGGTGTCGGCGAAGTGGTCCTTGGCCTTCCGGGTCAGTTCCAGGCGGATGTGGCGCTCGCTCAGGCGCTCGCTCAGGTGGCCGAGCTGGATCTCGACGATCTCCCGGAGGTCCTCCCGGGTGAGGCCGTGGAACACCACGATGTCGTCCACGCGGTTCAGGAACTCCGGGCGGAACTCCCGCCGCAGCACATCGAGCACCTCCCGCTTCATGGCCTCGTACGCGCGGTCGTCGTTGCGCCCGCTGTAGTTGAGGATGAGCTGGCTGCCCATGTTGGAGGTCATGATCACTACCGTGTTCTTGAAGTCCACGGTGCGCCCGTGGCCGTCGGTCAGGCGGCCGTCGTCGAGGATCTGCAGCATGACGTTGAACACGTCCGGATGGGCCTTCTCTACCTCGTCGAACAGGATCACCGAGTAGGGATGGCGGCGCACCGCCTCGGTGAGCTGCCCGCCCTCGTCGTATCCCACGTATCCGGGAGGCGCGCCCAGCAACCGTGCCACGGTGTGTTTCTCCATGTACTCGGACATGTCCAGGCGCACCATGTTGGCCTCGTCGTCGAACAGGAACTCGGCCAGCGCCCGGCCCAATTCGGTCTTGCCCACGCCCGTGGGGCCCAGGAAGATGAACGACCCGATGGGCCGTTGCGGGTCCTTGAGACCCGAACGCGCGCGCACCACCGCGTCGGCCACCGCCGACACCGCCTCGTCCTGGCCGATGAGCCGCTTGTGCAGGTGCTCGCCCAGGTGCAGCAGCTTCTCCCGCTCGCCCTCCAGGAGCTTCGACACCGGCACACCGGTCCAGCGCGACACCACCTCGGCGATGTCGTCCTCGTCCACTTCCTCCTTGAGCAGCACGCCGCCGTCCTCGGTCTTGAGGCTGTCCTGCTGCTTGGCCAGGTCGTTCTCCAGCTCGCTCAGCTTGCCGTACTTCAACTCGGCCAAGCGGTTGAGGTCGTACTCGCGCTCCGCCTGCTCCATGGCCCGGCGGGTCTCGTCGATCTCCTCCTTGAGCTGGCGCAGCCTGGCGATGGCGCCCTTCTCCATCTCCCAGCGCGCCTTGAGGGAATTGGCCTCTTCCTTGAAGTTGGCCAGCTCGTTCTCGAGCTTGGCCAGACGCTCCCGCGAGGCGTCGTCGCTCTCCTTGCGCAGGGCCTCGCGCTCGATCTCGAGCTGCATGACCTGCCGGGACGCCTGGTCCAACTCCGTGGGCATGGAGTCGATCTCCGTGCGCAGCTTGGAGGCCGCCTCGTCCACCAGGTCGATGGCCTTGTCCGGCAGGAAGCGGTCGCTGATGTAGCGGTGCGACAGCACCGCCGCGGTCACCAGCGCGCCGTCCTTGATGCGCACGCCGTGGTGCAGCTCGTAGCGCTCACGCAACCCCCGCAGGATGGAGACGGTGTCCTCCACCGTGGGCTGGTCCACGGTCACGGGCTGGAAGCGGCGCTCCAGCGCCCGGTCCTTCTCCACGTACTTGCGGTACTCGTCCAGGGTGGTGGCGCCGATGCAGTGCAGCTCGCCCCGAGCCAGCATGGGCTTCAGCAGATTGCTGGCGTCCATGGCGCCTTCGGCGGCGCCCGCACCCACCACGGTGTGCAACTCGTCGATGAACAGGATCACCTCGCCCGACGACTTCTGCACCTCCTTGAGGACCGCCTTGAGGCGTTCCTCGAACTCGCCCCGGTACTTGGCGCCGGCGATGAGCAGCCCCATGTCCAGCACCACGATGCGCTTGTGCTTGAGCCCCTCGGGCACGTCGCCGGCCACGATGCGCAGCGCCAGCCCCTCGACGATGGCGGTCTTGCCCACGCCCGGATCGCCGATGAGCACGGGGTTGTTCTTGGTGCGGCGCGACAGCACCTGCACCACCCGGCGGATCTCCTCGTCCCGGCCGATGACGGGATCGAGCTTGCCCTGGGACGCGAGCTGGGTAAGGTCGCGGCCGTAGCGTTCCAGCGCCTGGTACGTGCCTTCCGGGTTCTGGCTCGTCACGCGCTGATGCCCGCGTACCTTCTGGAGCGCTTCCAGCAGCGTGTCGCGGCCGACCCCATGGGCTCGCAGCACCTGGCTCGCCTTGCCTCCGTCCTCGAGAATCGCCAGCAGCAGGTGCTCGACACTGATGTACTCGTCCTTGAGCTTCCCGGCCTCGTCCTCGGCGCGGGCGAACAGCCGCGACAGCCGCTGGGTGACGTAGACCTGCTCCGGACCGGCCGCGGCTCCCGCTCCGGTCACCCGGGGGATGCGGTCGAGCTCCGTCTCCAGCCCCTTCTTCACCGCCAGCACGGAAACGCCGGTCTGGGTCAGCAGCGCCGTGACCACGCCGTCCGACGGCTCCAGCAGAGCCGCCAAGAGATGCTCGACGTCCACCCCTTGATGATTGCGCCGCGAGGCCAGTGTCTGGGCTTGGCGCAACGCTTCCTGCGATTTCTCGGTCAAACGATTGATGTCCATAAATCCCTCCGGTTCCCCGGTTGTTCACAGAAAAATCTAGGTACGGATTCGTCAATGTCAATGTGACGGACGTTCCTCCAAGCCTTGGTTTCCTTGATTTCCCGTCCTCCACGTCGTGCAACAACTCGAACGCCCGGAATCGTCATTCCCGCGGAACAGGCTGTGTCGGAACACCATCTTGGAGAGGCAACCACCCCCGAAACGTCGAAACGTCATTCCCGCGGAAGCGGGAATCCAGGGGTGGTGGTGGGGTGTTACAGCGGCGTTTCCCCGCCTCACCGCCCCTGGATTCCCGCTTCCGCGGGAATGACGTTTCGAAGGGCCCTACCCCGTGAGTTTTGACGCAGCCCGTTCCACGGCAATGGTTCGGTTGTCGTATTTCTGATATCTACCCACCGAGGCATGGCCGACTTCATCGAACAGAGGCTGGACGAGATCCGGAGCCGCAACCTCTACCGCGAGTTGAAGGTGGTGGACGGCGAGCAGGACGCCACCGTCGTGCTCAACGGCCGGGAAGTGCTGAACCTGTCCTCCAACAACTACCTGGGGTTGGCCAACCATCCCGCCCTGAAGGAAGCCGCCCGGCAAGCGCTGGACCGCTACGGCTGCGGCTCGGGCGCTTCGCGGCTCATCTCCGGCAACATGACCGCCCACGAGGAGCTGGAGCAACGCCTCGCGCGCTTCAAGGGCACCGAGGCGGCGCTGGTGTTCAACAGCGGCTACCAGGCCAACGTCGGCATCATCGCCACGCTGGTGGAAAAGGACGACGTGGTGCTGAGCGACCAGTTGAACCACGCCAGCATCATCGACGGCTGCCGGCTCTCGCGCGCGGCGGTGTCCGTGTACCGTCACTGTGACATGGACCACCTGGAGAGCCTGCTGGAGGCGGCGCCGGCCGAGGCGCGCAAGCTCATCGCCACCGAGTCCGTATTCAGCATGGACGGAGACATCGCGCCCCTTCGGGAGCTGGTGGAGTTGGCGGAGCGTCACGGGGCCATGGTGATGGTGGACGAGGCCCACGGCACCGGGGTCCGCGGACCCAACGGCGCCGGCGTTGTGGCGGAGATGGGGCTCGGCGATCGGGTCCTGGTGCAGATGGGCACCCTGGGCAAGGCCTTGGGCGCCTTCGGCGCCTATGTCGCGGGCAGCGCCAGGCTGAAGGAGCTGCTCATCAACCGCGCGCGCAGCTTCATCTTCACAACCTCGCTGCCGCCGGTGGTGCTGGCCATGGCGGGCGCGGCCGTGGACCTGGTGGAGAAGGAACCCGAGCGGCAGTGCGCGCTGCGGCACAACACCGAGCGTTTGCGCAACGGCCTGGGGCGGCTCGGCTACACGGTGGGCGGGAGCACGCAGATCATTCCGGTCATGGTGGGAGAGGAGCAGCCGTGCATGGAGCTTGCGGCGCGGCTCCTGGACGCCGGCTTCTACGTACAGGGCATCCGCCCGCCCACGGTGCCTCCGGGCACGTCGCGGCTGCGGGTCACCACCATGGCGACCCATACGAACGAACAACTCGACCGCGCCCTCGACGCCTTCGCGCGAGCCGGCGAGAACCTTCCCGGCCCGGAATACAACGAGCCATCGGCGACGGCCGCCGCCAGACAGCGGTAGGTCGGATCACCGGGGGCGATCCCCGGCCAGCGCCACACGAACGGAGAACCATGGGCAGCAGCGACAGATACGACACCCTCAAACGCATGGACCACACGCACCTGTGGCACCCGTTCACGCAGATGCAGGAATGGATGGGCGAGGACCCATGCATCATCGCCGAGGGGGACGGAAGCTACCTCATCGACGTCAACGGCAATCGCTACCTCGACGGGGTTTCCTCGCTGTGGTGCAACCTGTTCGGGCACCGGCGGCCGGAGCTGGACGAGGCCCTCAAGGCGCAGACCGACCGCATCGCGCACTCCACCTTCCTCGGGCTCAGCCACGTACCCGGCATCGAGCTGGCCGCCCGGCTCACGGCCGTCATGCCGCCGGGGCTCACCCGCGTGTTCTATTCGGACAGCGGCGCCACCGCCGTGGAGGTGGCGCTCAAGCTGGCGGTGCAGTACTGGCAACTCCTGGGGCAGACCGAGCGGACCCAATTCGCGCGGCTGGAGGAGTCGTACCACGGAGACACGGTCGGGGCCATGAGCGTGGGCTACAGCGAGCTGTTCCACCACTACCACCGCACCATGCTGTTCCCCGCGCTGTCGGTAAAGCCGCCCTACGCGTATCAGCGGGAACAGGGCCTGACCGAGGCCGAGGCCATGGAACGTTCCGTGGCTGAGGCGCGCGCCACGGTCGGCCGGGAGAAAGACCGTCTGGCGGCGTTCATCATGGAGCCCGTCATGCAAGGGGCCGCGGGCATGTGGCCCCAGCCCGCCGGCTACGTCCGGGCCATCCGGGACATCTGCGCCGACAACGGCGTCCTGTTCATCGCCGACGAGGTGGCCACGGGCTTCGGGCACACCGGGCGCATGTGGGCGTGCGAGCACGACGGCGTGACCCCGGACCTCATGTGCGTGGGCAAGGGCATCACCGGCGGCTACCTGCCGCTGGCGGCGACCTTCGCCACCGAGCAGATCTTCTCCGCGTTCCTGGGCGAGTACGGCGAGTTCAAGAGCTTCTTCCACGGCCACACCTACACCGGCAACCCCCTGTGCTGCGCCGTGGCGCTGGCCGGACTGGACATCTTCGAGCGGGAAGCGCTGATGGAGACGGTGCCGGCCAAGATGACGTGGCTCGAGCAAACGCTCCAGGCGGACATCCTCTCCCTTCCCCACGTGCGCGAGATCCGCCAGCGCGGCTTCATGACGGGCATGGAACTGGTGAAGGACAAGGCGCGCGGCGAGCGCTACGACCCCGGCCTCAGGATCGCCAACCAGGTGGTGCTGGAAGCCCGGCGGCGCGGCGTCATCGTGCGCCCGCTGGGGGACACCCTCATCATGCTCCCGCCGCTTACCATCAGCGACGCCGAGTTGGCGACCCTGGTGGACGTGGTGCGCGACTCCATCCGCCACGTCACGGAAGCCTCGTGAGCCGCGGCTTTTTCATCACCGGCACGGACACCGGCGTGGGCAAGACTCTGGTGGCGTGCGGCCTGGCCGCCGCGTTCAGGGAGGCCGGGTTCAAGGTCGGCGTGATGAAGCCCGCGGAATCCGGCTGCCGGAACGAGAAGGGGCACCTGGTGCCCCAGGACGCCACCTTCCTCAAGGCCGCGGCCGGCAGCAACGAATCCATCGAGCGCATCTGTCCCTACCGGCTGGGCGTCCCCGTGGCTCCGAGCGTGGCCGCCGCCCACTCCGGCGTGCAGATCCGGCCGGACTTCCTCGTGCGCCTGTACCGCGACATGAGCGCCGTCCACGACCTCATGCTGGTGGAAGGCGCCGGCGGCCTGCTCGTCCCGCTGCGCCCGAGCTATACCTACGCGGACCTGGCCCGCGAGATCGGCCTCCCGGTTCTCGTGGTGGTGGGCAACCGCCTCGGCGCCATCAACCACGCGCTGCTCACCCTGGAACACGCCGCGTGCCTCAACCTGAAGGTGTCCGGATACATCCTGAACGACATGGAGAGTGAAAGGACGCCGGCCACGGACACCAACGCGGAGACCCTCGCGGAGATGACGCGAGTGCCGTGCGTGGGAAGAGTCCCGTTCCTGCGAGCGTCCGGACCGGGACCGGCCACGCCGCGGGAAACGCGCCCCGACCTGGGCGACCTGTTCCAGCGGTACGCCGAGTTCGACTACCTTGCCCGGATCACGTGAAGAGAGAGACCGCGACTTGGGCCATCGATCGTCATTCGCCAAACAGGCTGTGCCAATACTCGCCAGGCGGAGACCTTACGAATACGTCATTCCCGCGGAAGCGGGAATCCAGGGGTGGACCGGGGGTCACTGCCCGCCCATGAAACAGCGCGTCACCTCGTCGTAAACCGCCTTCAACGGCACCTTCCTCGACACCGCGACCTTCCGCGCCTGATCGTATTCGGGTGTCGCCCGCTTGCCCCCGCCCGGTTCCTCGGCGACCTTGACCGTGAGCGTGCCGAAACGGGTCTTGAGCTTCAGCGTCCTCCGCGGCAACACCAGCCGGTCCACCAGGTAGCAGCGCACCCCGAGGGTCGAGGTTTCCCCCAACACGATCCCCGCCAGCGCATCCCGCTGTTCCGGTTCCGCGACGACGCGCAACAACGTACCCGGCCGGTTCTTCTTCATCTGGACGGGCGAAAGCGTCACGTCACGAGCCCCCTCCGCGAAGAGGCGCTCCAACACATAATCGTAGAACTCGGGGTTCATGTCGTCGATGTGGGTCTCCATCACCAACATGCGCTCGTGTCCGAGTCGAGACGCGCTCTCCCCCAGCACCATGCGCAAGACGTTGGGCCGGTCCGCGAACTCCAGCGTGCCCGCGCCGTAACCCGTCCGCTCGACGCGCATGGCCGGAGCCTCGCCCTTCTCCGTCACGAGGGCCGAAAGGATGGCGGCGCCGGTGGGCGTCACGTTCTCCGCCTCGATGTGCGCGCCCTCGACCGGAAACCCCTTCAACAGCTCCAACGTCGCCGGCGCCGGCACCGGCAACACCCCGTGCAGCGAACGGGTCAGCCCCCGGCCCAGCGGCACGGCGGAACAGGCGAACTCGTCGATTCCGAGGAAACAAGTGCCGATGGCCGCCGCCACGATGTCCACGATGGAGTCCACCGCCCCCACCTCGTGGAAGTGAACCTCCTCCGGCGCGACCCCGTGGATCTTCCCCTCCGCCTCGGCGAGCCTGGAGAAGATGGCCAAGCCGCGGGCCTTCACCTCGGCCGACAGCCCGCTCCGCTCGATCAGCGCGCGGATGTCCGCCCAGCTTCGCCGCGGCTGCCCTTGGGCGGCGAGCACCTGAAACCGCACCGCGCGGATACCGTTGACCGCCTTCTTGCCCACGCGCATGCGAAACTCGAGGTTCGCGAGCTTGCCCAGCTCCTCCTGAAGCCGTTTGCGCGGCACCCCCAGGTCCAGCAGCGCCGCCACGGTCATATCCCCGCTGATGCCGGAGATCAGGTCGAAGTACGCGGTCCTCATCGTGATGGCAGGCGTACGAAACTCCGCGGTGCGGTGTCAAGGACCGGCTGATCGTGGCGCTGATCGTGGCGCATTTACATGCGGTTTGAGGGGTGCTATTCTGGAGATCCTGCAAGACGCGTGGGGCCGTAGCTCAGCTGGGAGAGCGCTAGGTTCGCAATCTAGAGGTCGTGGGTTCGATCCCCATCGGCTCCACCAATTCTTCATTCACCATCTTCCCCCGATCACTGATGACGAGTTCTGATAGTCGCAACTGGGAGCAAGCACTCAATGACGCTTGCTTCCCTGTTTCCTTGACCGACGTGTACGTCGGTACCCCGTCCCGACGCGCGAAACGGTACCGTGCGGTGATGCCTGTTGATCCCCGCCATGGGGACGAGCCGTTCGCCATCGTTACGGATCACTATCGGTTAATCCGCAATGAAGATGTCGTCGATCTCGGCCAAGAAGCCTTTGCGCGCTTGTTTGGTCCCCATCACCAAACCCGAATGACCGTGTTCAACGTCATGTTAGCGACCGGTCGAGGCAGTTTCATCGCTGATTTCACCGCACCGTCACTTGACTGCACAATCCCAATTCCCGTTCCTGCACCCGAACCCGGAGTCGATCCACGTCGCCATACGTTCTTCCTCCGCGTGGTGAACAGCTATAACAGGACGCAGGCCGTCAGGCTTGAGGCCGGGATTTGCCGTTGGATCTGCAGGAACGGCATGATCTTCGGAAAACAGTCGATACAGTTCCGGGACCCTCATCACAAGACTAAACACCAATTGATGGATCAAATCGCGCGAGACGCCCGGCGCTTGCCAACGAATGAGCTGTCGGAACAGATTGGCTCTATCTATGGTGTCCGACTGACGCCGGAGATGAGCGTCTTGGAAGGCGCTTGGCAAACCTTGAGACTCGCGATTCCGCAGGTCGACCCAAAGGCGCGCACTGCACGCGTCTGGCAGGAGCGCTGCGCTTCCTTGTCTGCGCTTGCAGAAACATACGAGACAAGGCACGGCCGGACGACATTCAGCGTGTTGCAGGCAGCTTCTCAATGGGCAAGAGAGCAAGAGCGAACTTCTCCGATTCAGCGCCACAGCTATGAACGGAGATGCGGTGAGATGCTGGAACAGATAACAGCCAACGCGCGCTGGCCAGATCGGGATCGACAAGCGCAGGATCAGGTGGATCGCATTCGTGGTTGGTCCAAGGTTTCGCTAGAAGCCCGGCAAAACGGCTTGATTTTTTGAACTTGAGAATTTCATGCCTTGTTTCACCCTTGTGCCGTGGGACTCCCCTGCCGCTATTCCTCTTCAAACCCGTGGCTGGTGAACTTCAGCGTGCGGCTGTTCTCGGTGACGGTGCGGACCACGTGGTCCGGGGCGCCATCGGGGATCTCGGCTTCGATCTCCAGTGTTGCGGTGACCTTAGCGCCAACCAGACCCGCCAAATGTGAGATGACTTCGTCGGCGATCTGGCTTGCATCGAGCCCGGCCCGCATCGCACCGAGAGAGACAGTGCCGTGAAAGCGCTTTGGTCGAGCGGAGGCCGGCGTGTCGGACGGCTTGGGGTCAGTCTCAGAGGAAGTGCCCGTAGTCTCTCCGCCAGTTCCCGACGTGTCGGGTTGGCGGGTTGGCGTCTTTGCTGCGGCATTCTCCGCATCGAGTTGTTGCCGGGCTACTGCGGGCTTCACCAGCATACCGGAGGAGTCGCCGTCCGGTACCGTAATCATCTGATTGGCCCGGAGGCCACGATAGCGCTGCCCGTCCTCGTTGTAGCTCTCGGCGAAGGCGAATGAATCCTGCTGCCAGCTCAGGAGCGCAACCCCGCTGGCGATGGCATCCAATACGACTCCGGAGTCCTTCAGACGCGGCAGATAAGGGTAGCGGGCGAAGTCTTCGACGATCTCTCGTATGTCGACATGATGGCCGCGCCATAGAGGGATTCTGTCCATCTCCATCCGAAGTCGTGTGGCGCCCAAAGCCGTAACCAAGTGCTCCTCGTTCTTGAGCCTCCTGCTTGCCCGCACAGCCAACGCATCCTGTCCCACCAACCGAATCACCTGCCAGCCCGTGGCATCCTGCGGTTTTGGCTGGACGGGCACCAAGAGCCACTGATAGGTCTCCGGCAGGCGCGCCGTTACTGCGCTAGAGGCTGCTTCCTTTTGTGTCTCGGCCTGCTTTACCTGGTGTGGCGACAGGTCGAGTTGCTCACGCTCCGCCACGATCGATTCCCATGCCAAGTAGCGTCTCAGCGCGTCGTCGAGATCCTGCAGGCGCGTCCTGTCAGCGGCCAGGAAAACCAGTGAGTTGCGGTACAGCCTGGGGGCGCTGCCGCGTGATTCGAGAATGGACGCGGCCGAAGCCTGGGCCGGGTTGTCGCTCTCACGGCTGTACGGTTGGTCGCTTCCCAAGACCACCAAGCGTGCGTCAAGGTCATCCGGGACATCTTGGCCCGACTGCGGCAACGGATGCACCCGATTGAAGTCACCCCGTAGCTTCAGGTCGGCGGTGAGACGGTTCCGCAACTCCTGAACAACCTTGTCCGGCTCCCGCCCCAATTGCTCGGCACGGTCTTCGGCCAGCTTGGTGACGGTGGGCTGGGTGGAGTACCAGTAGCGGTTTCCGTCCTGGTAGAGGTAGGTGGCCGCTCCCGCCAACCGTCTCAGAGCGTCCCCGAACACCGCGGGCGACTCGCCCGGCAGAACACAGCCAAGCTTTATGTGGCGGTCTTCCAGACCACGGTTGGCGGTCTCCACCGTGGGTGCCGAGCCGAGATAGATAGTGCGGGCTACTCGACGCGCGGCCGAAAACTTGCCCAAGTTGGATGTCTGCCCGTCGATTCGCAATGGCAAGGAGTGGGCGCCGTCAACGTCCTTTTCGAGGATCGGCACCCAGTGGTCCGGTAAGTAGCGCGTCAGCTCGAACTGCACACGGCCATCGTTGATCGAGATGTTGGCCGGGAGGATGAGCGGGGTTCGGTCGGTTCCCTCCCACAAGCTGTGAATCACGGCGGCCATCAGGCGCAGAACGCCCCGGGTGCGCTGAAAGCTCACCAGCGTGGACCAGTCCGTATAGAGACGGTCGAAGATCTCAGGGTGAATAGGATAGGCCGCACGGATGCGTTTCTCGTAGTCCGCGTCGCGACATTCGACCGGGAACTCCTGGTGCTGGGTTCGGTAGAGGTCAGCGAACGCCCGTGCAACCACGTCCCGGTCCTTGAACCGCGCCGTATCGGTAAGAGGCTCGAAGAGCCGCCGCCGCACGATCTCGAAACCCTCCTCGGCGCTGGCCGGGCGCCAGGATGATTCGACACGGCCCACCACGTTGCGCAGCCGATCGAGGGCCTCGCGACCCCGCTGGCCGCCCACCTCCACGTCGTCCGCGTGTGGCGAGCCGCCGGAATCCGACGCCGGCAGGCTGATTACCAGCAGGCAGCCTTCAGCTGCCTTGGCTGCCTCGGTCAGGGCTTGAGCAAAGGTGAACTGGGTCTCGAAGCTCCCGGCGGGGAGGTCGCTGTGATCGTGAAGTTGGCGCGCGTAGGCGACCCACTCGTCGATGAGGATCAGGCAGGGGCCGTGTTCGTTAAGAAGCTCCCGCAGGACATCGCCTGGGCTGGTAGCCCTCTCGTCATCCGCCCGGACCCGTTCGAACGCGCGCTTTCCCCCAAGTTGCCAAGCCAGCTCACCCCACAAGGTCCGCACCGTCGTGCCGTCGGATTTGATGGAAGGGTTGCCCGGCGAAATCTTGTTGCCCACGAGAACGATCCGCGTGACGGACGGCAGGGGATCCGGACCTACCTCCTGCATGATCTGCTCCACGTCCATCAGGTCGCTGGCGGCCACACCCGAGAACAGATGGTACAGCGCCAGCATCGAGTGGGTCTTGCCACCACCGAAGTTGGTCTGCAGGTCCACCACGGGGTCCCCGCCCTGCCCGGTCAGGCGTTGCACCGCTCTCACCAACAGCCGCTTCAGGCTCTCCGTGAGATACGTGCGGCGGAAGAACTCCACAGGGTCTCTGTACTCCGCGGTCCCCTCGCCCACGTGCACCTGCCACAGGTCGGCGGCAAACTCGGCTTGTTGATACCGGCCGCTCGCCACATCCGCGTGCGGCGTGATGACCTCGCGCCACGGCTTGAGGCTGGCCGTCGCGCCACTCTCGATGGCCGCACCTACGTGCCTGCGGCGCTCTCCTCGCGTCTGTTCATCAAAGCGGACGCGGAGGAGCTCCATCTTGAGCTTGTCAAGTTCTTCCCACTGAGGCGCCGACACAGCCGCCAGCAGACGGCTCGCCGAGTCGAGAGCCCGGTAGGCGTCGTCGCCTGAAATGCTCTCTTGATGTGCCCACTTGTTGCGCCACCCACGCAACTCGGACACGAGGCTCCGTTCCGAATTCCCCAGGATGTTGCGGAACACCAACTGCCAGTTGTCCCAGATCAGCTTGAGCAGACCTGCCGCGTCGTGCTCGGAGACGGGCTTGTTGGATGTGGAGACACCGTCGGTTACGTCCTTGCCCTTCAACTCCCGCGCGACAAACGGCGCAAGACCTTCCCGGAGGAGGTCCATCGCCTTGCCAACCCTCTCGTGGTTCGTGATTGCCATCCGTTGCCTCAGCTCGTTTCCGGTATTGCGGTACTATTCCGAGTAATCATTTATCACGAACGCCGTTCTTCCGCGTAGCGAGGCCCCACTTCCCGAGGCGCCATGCTGTTCTAGCCGTCGATAACCAACGCGTTCGGCCTGTTTGACCACAGCCCATTCGATGCGGCTGGCCGCCGAAGCGAACATACACGCTGTGCCGCGCCGCCGTGAATGAAACGCGTCAACACGGCGACGAAGGTCTCCAGAGGGTGTGTGGAATGGCCGACAGTGAGAACGGGACGGCAGACGGGAGCCAGGCTTCTGCTATCACGAAGTCCGGAATGGGGCGGCTGAAGCTCCTTCCCATCCGACAGGTGTCTCCGTGGGACGTTAACTCAACGTGCAGCCAGTTCGCGTTTCAGGTCCGCAAACGCTGCCTCTTCGACATCGAGGCGGTCTCGAACGATCCGTTCGATCCACGCATCCATGCTCTTCTCTCGGTGGAGGCGCGCGAAAAATGCAGCTCGCGTTGCAAGCGACGTAGGTAAAGGTACTGTCTTGGCCTTGTCTTTCCCAGTACGGACCGATCTCCCCCAAGCCGTATCATCGTCCGCTTGGGCGACGATGATGTCGTCAATTTCTCTTTCGGTTAAGGGTGTCGATTTTTTATTCATAGCGGCCATCCCGAAATGATCCGGACGACATTGTCCTGCTTCAGTTGAAAATAACTTCAAGCACCTACCGGCCTGTGTTCGTCCCAATAGCTGATAACGGTCTTTGTACGACTTGTTGCGACGAATTTCGAAGCCTGAGAAAAAGCATTCGACTGCTTCCTCGAAGCTAACCTTGTGAGGCGCAAGCTCATCGCGCTCGAAGTCATACTCGAAGTCCACTGGCGTGAAGCGCGCCCAGTTCACCATTGCGTAGTTTATCCCGTGTCTACAAGATCTCTCAAGCTGACGCCTCTGCTGTCAAAGAAGCTCCGGCTGCTCTGGGGAGCCGGCCAATCGACTAATCTCCGGCCAGCTCTGGACCAGAGAATTGTAGGCCAACGCTTCCGTGGGACGACCCTTTCGCTCCGCGATGGAGTAGAGGCGATAGGCCAACTCACGCGCCGTTTCCCCTACTCCACCAAGGCGTCTGAGAAGCGCCGCGGCCCGCGTCTCGCCGCCGCTCTCCAGGACGCGGACAAGTTGGTGGACGACTTCCCATACCGTGAGTCGCGAATCGGCTGTTGGATCCCAGTCGTCAGCTAATTCGCTTGGACGCAGAAGCCGCACTCTGCCTGCACGAGAATCAAGGATACCGCCCTGGACGACGCCCGCGATGCTCGTGTTCTTGGCCTTGGAGAGCATTTCCGCCACGCCGTACTCCCCCTCGCCGAACCCATGCTGCTCAAACCACGCCAACGCCCAACGAGTATCCGCGTCAAACTCGCCTTCCTGCTCGGCAAGGGTTTCGTCGAGAACTTGGTTGATGAGCGCCAGCGCGTCCCTCACTGGTACCGGGTTGCCGTCGGCCTCTAATACCTTGGCGTAGCGTGTGTAAACCGCCATCCCCGGCCCGATGGCCGCCTGGGCGAAATCGACCGGGGCGATGTTGCCGGCCTGGAGGTGGGCGAGGGCGAGCGGAAGCTCGGCCTTGAGCGCAGCGACGAATTCGCGGCGGGTGGCCAAGGGTGCGTCGCCGGGGCGCCGGCGGCACACGAGGACGATGGAGGAGGCGAGGGCGTTGGTGCCGGCTTTCAGGTTTCCGGTGTATTCGGTGCGCATCGGCCAAGTCCCCGTAATGGAGAAACCAGACTCGATTACCGCGGCCAGGAAAGCCTCCCAACCAGTGCTGACCGTCCCGGTGTCACTTTTCGTCTCTGACTGCTTGAAGGCGTAGTAGATGGTGACCGGATAACCGGGGTGCGACCGCTCTGCGAGACTGCGTATGGCCTTCGTCATTCCTGTAAGAAAGAACGCATCTGCCTTCTCCTTGTTTCCATGACGGTACGGAGTAGCAACCAACTCTTCGGCCTTTGGCACGGCGAGCGTAGCGAGGAGATCAGGATAGATCGATCGGACGGCACGGCGCAGCCAGACGTAGAAGAAGTCCGAGAGGTCCGCGTAGCCGATGTTGTCGTAGTACGGGGGATCGGTGGAGACAACCTTGTCCGTGCTGATTGACTGAGCAGCCGCATCCTCTTGTTGCGCCGAAGCGCCAGTGTATAACCCATGCGAAGCAATCATCTTCGCAGCTTGCTCTACACCAAGAAGGAAATTGCCGGACGACCCACTAACAGGCCGTGGAAAAACGCCTAGATTTGAGCGTTTGTGAGTGATTCGATGGAAAACCCGGCTTCAGGGCATCGAGATAGACTTGTTTCACCGGCCATTTCAGGCCAGCGGGCGCGGCGCAGACGCATTGAGGCCATGGACGCATGCTCAACCTCCGACTCCCAAGGTGCGCAGTCGTACCAGGTTGTAGGCGGCGAAGGTGAGGGTGAACTGGAAGTCGACCTTGGCCAGGCCCCGGTGCTTGAGTTTGCGCATGCCCCCGATGGTCTTGGCCCAGCCGAAGCCTTCCTCGATCCGTTTGCGGATGCGCTGGCTCACTGCGTAACCACCGTGACGGGTGGTGCGCCGGTCAATGGCGGAACGGCGGTGGGTATCGTTCTGGGCCACATGCGGACTGACGTTGGCGCAGCGCAGTCCCTCCACAAAGTCTTT
>JAPOPM010000216.1 GCA_026712905.1 Deltaproteobacteria bacterium | reverse complement strand
GGTACGCGCATCTGGCGCGGGAGTCGGTGCGCGACTCCGCCATCCGCGTATCCGACAGCATCGCCGCCGACATCCTGAAGGGATACGCGAGTGGCGGCGGCGACCAAGCACAGACGCCCTCACGGAAGCCCTGGAGCGCTACGCGGACCAAGGCAGCCAGTTGACCAGCCTGGAGTCCACCGCTACCCTCAAAGACGTCGGCGTCGCCATCGACGGCGGGGGCGGTTGCGTGGACAACATCTTCATCGAGCGCGCCGCTCGCGCTCGCTTGTGTCCGAAGCCGTCTAACCGCAAGAATTCTCAGATGGCTTCCAAGCCCAACGGTCATCGCCCGATGGATACCGTTTCACAATACCGAATGGCTTCACTCCGTCCTGGCCGACTCCACCCGCCCGAACCCTACGACAAGGGAATACCGCTGGAGAGGCAGGCTGAGCCGCACACCTCGTCTGCACCTCTGCAGGATTCTGGCGGTATAACCGATCATCCGGAATACACCTTTACTCTGCCGCCATCCTGTCCTACAAACCAGGACCACCTCAGTAACCCCAAAGTCGTTGCGAACCCGCGCGGCAAGGAGCGTGTAACAGGTCCTGTTAGACTTCCTGACGCGCCTCCCGCTCATCATCAACAGAACGCGCATCATCGATCCGATCAGCGAGGGTGCGGAGCATGTAACTGGCCCATTGGCGTACTTTTCGCTTCGGGTGTTGGTCGCGCAGCGTCGTCAACGGCGTTGTGTACAGCTGGTAGTAGCTCGTCACCGCCCCCGACCAAGAGAAGTTGTGTATATTGCGGGCCGCTGCCTGCCGTACGTCACTGCGGTCGCCGAAATCGTTAAGCAAGCCGGCCATGACCGGATGCAGTGATCTCTCGGAGGCTTTGACGTCGCAGGTTGTGAGGAACGGCACCATGGATGCTACGAACGCGGGAGCACGATCCGGATGCGCGTGGCACCAGGCAAACAAGGTTTCTTCGGAGAGGTAGAGTAGATTTGGCCTCTCCCCCCGCCCGAACGAGAACCGATCTCCCAAGACAACTTCCAGGCGCCATGCCTGCTGTGGGTCTGAGACGATTGCTTGGCCAATCAGTGGCCAGACGATCTCAGGAAAGCAAGTCAACATTGTCGGGACGACGCGCTTTATCATCCACTCATCGCCGTAGTTCTCGACTTCGACCAGCGTCCTCGCCAACACCAGAGCCGTGGCACAGGCGTCGCGGTCGCTCCGGCCCTTGTTGAGCATCCATTCCATGAGTTGCTCGAAGTGATGCATGAATTGCTCGGAGTGATGGTCGAACTCGGGTGATCCCTGCGACCGTTCCCACCGGGTCAGGTTCTCCGCGCACTTGCGGATCTGCGGTCGCAAGTCTTCAAGCTTTTCGGGTGCACCGTAGGCATACATGCCCATGAGTTCCACAGCCACATGGAACGCGTCGACGCCGTGGCCGAGCATCCTGTCGAAAAGGGGCGTCACCGCAGAGGGCGGTACCTTGGCGAGCACCCCGCCGAGAGTCCACTGCATCAACCGCCAGGGCGGCAACAGGTCCGCCTCAAACGCACCGATGACGAACTCGATATCGGACGGCGTAATGCCAAGGCGCCAGCAGACCAAGGGCAGCGCAGGCGCAAGTTCCGGTGACCGCGACGCCTTCCGTTTGAAGGAATCGACAACTTCTGGATATTTTTCCACCATGCCTGTGAGATAACCGGACAGCAGATCGAAGTCTCGCCCGTCCTCCGGCACCTCCGAAACGGCTAGAATGATCGGGTCCAACCAGTCCTGCGGCGAATCGGCAATGTCGGCGATGGCCTTTCCAAATACGTACGACATCCGCTGCAAGCCACGGCTGAGTTGGGGTAGGACCCGCGTGAGAGCCTCATGCTGTGTGGCAAGCTCCGCCGCCAACTCCCGTACGGCTTGAACCTGACGTTGCTCGCATTCGTCGAGACTCAGTTTCCCGTCACAGAGGTGTCCCGGCGGCATTTCAGTCACCAGGAAACGCGCGCGCGATACAACGTCCACCGGCATCAACTCGTCGATCAACTTCCTGACTCGGCTCACTACTGCCTCGTCCATCTTGCCGGTGTCATGCTCCATGAAACGGCCGAGGCTCTCAAGCGCTTCAGCCCAGTAGCCCGCAAAGGCGCCCACCTCCCGGATCGCAGGTTCCACGACGTCGATGACGCCACTTCTGACAAGCCAGCGCAGATTACCGCCGAAACCCTTGCGGGCATACGCACCAAGCTCGTCGTCGCGCGTCGCGAACACCACGAGGCGTTCCACGCATCCCTTTACGTAGTCCACCAGTTCGTCTTGTGTCGCTGGCTGCCATGGTTCCAGTGCCCGGCGGGATCCGTGGATTTCCGCTCCCACCATCCGCGAGAAATGGTCGGTCTTGGTGGCCGCAATCAGCGCCTTAACGACAATGGCACGCTGGATCGGCTCGTCGGTAGCGGCAGCCTCATCCAACACGAAGAGTCTCGCCGTCCCGTCGGCCCCGGTGTTACCAAGCACGACCGGGAAGAGCGCTACGAACAGTCCGGTGGCATTGTTGTTCCAGATCCCGTCCTCAGCGACGGCGAGACGCAACAAGTGCAACGCTCCAACGTCAAAGCTAACGGGATCGAAGGCAATTTTCTCGAGTGCCCATACTAAGTGACGACGCGTCTCGTCTCCCACGTCCGCCAAGTCTTTGACATCGCTCAGGGAACGACCCATTTGGTCGGCGACCACCTCCGTGTCGACTTCCGCCAACGCTGACAACACCTCCGCGTGGCTGGTCACGGAAAGTCCGCCGGCACCATCGAAGGGTCCGCCGATGCGGCAGACATGCCTCACGACGTCACGGGCGACGTCGGTCGTGTTGAGCAAGGCAAGTTGCCGGGCGGCCAGCACCTTAAGGTCCGGGCTGGTGTCTCCGCTCAGCACTTGTTCCCATTTGACCGGCTCCCACTCCCTCCATTGGCGCTCCGCGAGCCTCATGGCGACCGGGCGCGGTTGGAGCACAACGACCCCACCTCGCCGTCGCGCGACTCCACGACTGCAAAGATCTTCAACGGCAAAGGAAAGGTCTTCGGAGATTAGGTCACGCCCCAGGCCAGCGACCTCACTCACCTGACTGCCGTCCGCCATGTTGACCAAGCCAAAGGTAGCCAACAGCGTCGCCGCCTTGATCAACAGATCGGGCTCCCGAGGGTTGCGCCCCAAAACGAAAGCATCGACTAGGTAACCATCCGTGGCATGGGCAACGGGACGGGATGCGGCCCACGCCTGTCCGACGAGGATCGCGATCTTCGGGAAACCCTTGGAGAAAAGGGCGAGCCGCCTCCGGTCCTCAAGCGGTATGCCTGGTGAGACCCGATCTATGACAGCTTCGGTGACTGAAGATGGCGCCTCGGGGACCATGAACGTCGTGTCGTCCGGCGTTCCGGCGGGAACCTCGTCGTCGATAGTGATCAATGAAAGAAGACTGCCACTACGCAGTACCATTCCAGCGAGAATCTGATGAGTTTGGGGAGAGCAGTGGTCGACGACCACGACGGCGCGTTGTCCGGTATCCGCCAATGTCTGGACGACTTGGTTGATGGACTCGGATCCGGCCTCGGTTTCGACAGAGTAAAGAATGAGATCACTCAAGAAGGGGCTTGCTGTTCCTTCCGTTGTTGGGCGCATCGCTTCAAGGGTCAAGCGAGACTTGCCGATCCCTGACGGCCCGACGATCCTGAGCACCGTGCGTGGTTCGGTCACCTGTTCACGCAGGCAGGCGCGCAGGTCAGGGAGGCGTTCATCCTCGACCCACCGGGACCTTTGATGCTCGTGGCGTCCATCCCAGTGGCTCCAGGAACGGAAAGGGCCGATGGTGCCCGGTTGAGTGCGCTCCTTCACCCAGATGGCGACGGAGGGGTGGCGATTCACCCAGGTCGCGATCTGGTCGGCGTCACGAAAGCCGACCTGCTCATCGCGTATGTTCAGGCCGGCACCACGGATCGCCTGACGAATGCGCTCCTCTCTCTTCTCGATATCCTTCTGAACGTAGGGATGTGAGCACAGCATGATGTAGTAGCCGCCGTCCCGGAGGACCGACCCGACCATGTCCTTGACTGCCTTTGACTTGGTCAGGACATCCTCGCCCGCATCACCCGGATAGATTCTGCCGGCTTTCAATTGAAACTGGCAGTTCCGAGAAGGAAGGAATAGCGTCCCGTCGGGACCGCCCTTCCAAGTGATGCGTCCGTCCTCACCTCCGTCAGCAACGGTGATATCACTAGCCACATGGATACCGTGTTCCGGGAGACCGTGGGCTTGGGCCTCGGAACTCAAAAGACGACGCAGGAGTTCCGGGAGTGTTCGCTCCGTGAGGACTTTGATATGCTCGCCCGTCACCTCAAACGGGCCAACCGCTGCAGCAGCCATCGGACGGGACTTGCTCCCTCCCAAGGTGACAAGCGCGGATGGATCGGCCTCCAGCAGACGGAGCAGCTTGACGACGGCGGCGGCAGGCTTGACCGTCCCAGCCTCATACTTGGTAAAAGCGCGCGGGCCGCCGCCCAACAACTGGCCGGCTTCAACCTGTGAGAGGCCAAGACTTTCCCGGATGGCACGGATTTCTTCTGGAGTTATTGATATGACCATTATGGTGTCTCCTTGTTTGATAACACCATATTAGTCAACAGATGAGGAAAGTCAAGAGAGTTGCCTATTCGCGCCGAGCGCGTAGGCCGGAGATTAAGCGGGCACACACCAGTCAAGGGGAACAGTTCAAGTGACCTCTGAGCCTGAAGGTGTCGTTTGCAGCGAATATGGCATTTATGTTAGATGTGCAGGTATCGCCGTTGTCGATAATGGAGGCGGGCCAATGGGAAATCGAGCCATGAAGGACGGAGAAACCAGTCTTGCGAGCGGCCGGGACGCTTTTCTTGCCGACCATATCGGCAGGAAACTGGCAGAGTTGCCGGATGGGACTGAGCCAGTTCCGGTTCGATTTGGCGCGGCCGGCGAGGAAACGGTCGAGATTCCCGCCCAAGCGTTGCGGCTTCTGCGGGAGATTCTGGACCAGATGGCGCGTGGCAATACAGTTGCGTTGACACCGGTTCAGGCCGAGTTGACCACACGGCAAGCGGCCGATCTCCTGCAGGTTTCGAGGACGTTCCTGGTACGGTTGCTCGACGAGGGACGAATCCCATACCGTAAGGTCGGCTCACATCGGCGTGTGCGGACTGAAGACATTCTCGCCTATCGTCGGAATACGGAGTCTCGTCGCCGAGATGCGCTGGACGAGTTGACTGCCCAGGATCAGAAACTCGGCTTGCAATAGCCGATGAACCGATTGACGGCGTTGCTCGACGCCAACGTCTTGTATCCCGGTGGCCTTCGAGACTTTCTTCTGCGCCTGGCGGATCAATACTTGTACCAACCGCTTTGGAGCGTCGCGATTCAATGAAGAATGGATCGCCAACCTTCTCGCCGACCGGCCCGATCTCACAGTCGCCAGGCTGGGGCGCACTCGTTCGATCATGGACGAGCACTTTCCCGAGGCGGTCGTTTCCGGTTACGAAACTCTCATCGCGGAACTCGACCTCCCTGATGTCCACGACCGCCATGTTCTGGCGGCGGCGATCCACGGTTGTGCCAGCGTAATCGTGACCCTCAACCTGCGGGATTTTCCCGCGGACCGGCTGGCGCCACATGGGCTGGAAGCACAACATCCCGATGACTTCATTGGCGGTCTTCTTGAGTCCTCCGCCTCAACTCAGCGAACTCCAAATACGGGCAAGGACCCGCCGCCGTCCGTGTCCCCCCGGATAGCGGCGAATCACAAACCATGCGTGGCCAAGCGGCCAAGCCTATCCCGCGCCAGTTCACGGCCGAGTACCGGCTGCGGATCCTCGAGGACGCGGGGCACCCGACCCGGCCAGATCGGGCGGCTGCTTCGCCGTGAGGGCTTGTATTCTGCCTCTACGTCCTGCTCGATACCTTCAGGCGATACGTCGCGGGCTGGCTGGTCACCGACCGGGAGAACTCCGCGCTGGCCGCAAGGCTCATCGAGCAGTCCTGCCTCAACCAGGGCATCAAACCCAGGGGCTCACCCTGCATTCGGACCGCCGCGCGCCGATGACCAACAGTTGCACCGCCCAACTGTTCGCCGGCCTCGGGGTCACTCGCTCCCTCACCGCCCCGAGGTCAACGACGACAACCCCTTCTCCGAGCCGCAGTTCAAGCCCCTAAAATACCACCCCGGCTTCCTCCCGCTTCCCGGATATCACCGCCGCGACCAACTCCTGCCGGTCCTTCTTCCCCTGTTACAACACCGAGCACCGCCATGTCGGGATCGCAATGCTCACACCGGATGATGTCCTTCATGGCTCAGCCCAACGCATTCTCGAACAACGCCAACGCGCCCTGCGTTCGGCCTGGTCGAAGCACCCGGAACGATTCGTTCACTGAGTCCCAGAGCGCCGGCCTCTCCCCAAAGAGGTCTGGATCAACCCACCGGCCGAGCGCAGAAGCCACCAGGGTTGCGGTAAAGGGCGGCCGGGGACCGCCGGCGGATGTCTTCCTCCACTGTGCGCTGTCGAGCAGTTCATGGTACGCTGAGGCTATCATCCCTCACACCTACTCCATCGTTCCTCATGATGACTAGTGACTGGCACCATCCTTCTCACGCCACCCTCGCCCACCTCAACCCCATAAACCGCGGAAAGGCCCATCGTTCGGGATACAGTGCTTGCACCTCATCCCTTGGCATTGGTTCCAATAACCTCTCTAGTTGAAATCCTGCGTCCGAAAACGTAGCTGTGTATTGTTCCAACGGACGATGAATATGTGTGGTGACGAACTCAGTCGCGCACTTCGAAATCGCGAACGGCGCCTCGATGAATGTCTCAGTTTCGTAATTGAACCAAGGCGCATCATTGTACCCCCAATACTTCGGCCAAAAGCACGGGTGGGTGAGAACGGCCGCAAAGCGTCCTCCGGGCCTCAGAACTTGATAGAGGGCGTCCGCAACCCTCCGAAGATCTGGTGCAGTCATTAAACTCATTACCGCCACCGCCATTGTCGCCCTTACATCAACCAATTGATCTAACGCATCTTCAAGCGGCGCTTCAACGAATCGGACATTCGTCATAGTTTTGCAAACGCTCCGAGCCACTACCGTACTGGCTTGCGCAGGTTCTATCGCAACAACTCTTTCAGCTGCTTTCGCAAGTTGCGCGGTGAATTCTCCTGTTCCCGATCCTACATCAAGCACAATCGACCGATTGCAATCTTCCAGCAACTTCCAGGTTGTTGGCGCAATAACATGGTCGAAACTAAGATCGACACCAGACGAAATCTGCCGGTGGCGCTCCACCGCTAGGCGATCCCAATCCCCTACTAGTTCACTATGGCTCTTGGGAGGGCAAGGTCTCATGGGTGCCACTATCGCACCTGCGCCTGACTTGACCGGACTAAGGCAACAAGATCCGCAGCAATGTGATAGGCCGGGTGAGCGCCCGCACTGAACTCCTCAATCACATGAGTCCTCCCGACGGTTCGGCCGACCGCAACAGCGCTCCCATCTCGACCGAAGTTCGTTATTGTAAAGCGTGAAGACGGCGTTTCGTGGCGTTCTGCTCCATAGTAACAACCTTCCGCGCCATTTTCGGTAAGTTCGTCAGTTAGTTCGGTGGGCGATGGCATACAAAGAATAAGCTCACCGTCTCGCGCTTTTTGCATCAACAACTCTTTAGTCGTCCCACTATTGGCCCAGCTCATGTCTCTGGTCCAAATCGCGACTAAGCTACCGTATTTGATCCAATGATGCATATATCTATTGATGCCTTCCGTGTCGGTCTTCGCGAAGACGTGACAGTACTTGTGATCATGAAGTTCGAAAACTACGAGAACCACGACAAAAATCACTGCGACGACGAGGAGGGCTATACCCCACCACGGCAACGTCGTCGGGGTGGGACGGAGCGATATGAACATACCCCCGATTGAAGCAACAGAACTGAAGAGAAAGAATAATCGGCATATCAGGCTGCGCCAAGCAATCCACCAACGTACCATTCCGGACTCCCTTCTGTTGACCGACGAGTCGGCGTTGAGTTGGCACAACGCCCTCTTCCACAACAAATGTTCTCGACGGGTGGCCGCCAAACCCGGGCAAACTTTAAGGTGTCGCGGTCAGTTGTTGTTGTGGGGCGTCCCGGGCAAGTGAGGTGGCCCTGGTTTTCTTGGACCGGGCAGCGGGACTAGCGCGTCAATGTTACCTTCTGCGCTATCTCGCCGCCGTTTAGCCGTTCTCGAAGTTCCTTACGAACTCGGAATCGCTTAGTTGCAAGCCCCGTGCAGCACCCATCACCTTCTTCTGTTACTCATCACACCTTACGGGACCGATTCCTCGAACATCTCGACTTGCTTTTCCCGTGGCGGCTGAGCCGATCCGGGCAACAACTCGGCGATCGCCTTCGCCGGGACGTTCCCGAGCTCGTTCGGCTCTAGCTTGTGCAGTCCTCCACCGTACACGCGGCCTTCTCCCAGCATCGCCTGCGGGGAAATCTCGTTCAGGAACTCCCAAACCTTCCGTTTTAACTGCGGCCTCTCCTGCAAGGCGCGCTCGATAGGTGCCTTCGGGTACAACATCAAATACACATTCGCGGCGGTCGCCTTCGAATTGTTCAGAATAAAGCGAAATGGCCTCCCGCTCTTTTTGTCGCTTCGGCCGAGATAGGTGCAGACGAACGGCGCCGGCGGTCGGAATTCCTGCGTGTACCACAGCGTCCGATGCCGACAGAGATAGCGATCGGCGATGCCTTCCGCCTTGCCTTCTTCCAGATAGGCCCACAGCTTCGGATAGCGTTCCTTAATCTCGTTTTCCGTCCACGGAGGATCGAGCAGAAACAAGCGCCGTTCCAGCACAGGGTTGCCCCTCAGATCGCCCTTGATCTCGTCGTCCAGTACAAAGCGCGGGCTCGGCAGGATCGGCTTGAATGCTTCCATCGGCAACACGCGTCGCTCGATCTCCTGCACCGACAGGATGAAGTAGCTGTTGTTGCCCGTAGCCAGACCCCGCTTAATCTTGAAGAAATCGCCCAGCACTGGCCCCGCGGCCACTTCAGGGCGTTCCTTCACCGGATAGCCCGTCCATTTTCGTTCACGGCGCAATGTCTCCACCGGCACTAACCGTTCCAGCTTCGGCCGTTCCAGCGTTCCGCCATAGGTGAATCGCACTTCATGCCCTATCCGAGGTTGTTCGTTGCGGAACCACACCACGGCTGACGACACAAGCGCGTCACCGAACTGCACATCGCTCGGATCGAAGCGATGAATGTGCAGAAGCGTCACCTTGTCAAGTAAGTAGCGCTTCACCGAGACGCCGTAATTCACGTCCATGAACTCGCTCGGAATCAACCACCCCGCTAAACTGCCATCGGCCATCCACACATGGCTTAAACCCAAGAAATAGCAATACAACCCGGCCAGTCCGTTGATCTCCACCCCGCAGGCGTCCTGCGTGCGCAGCTTCAGCCGCTGTTTCTCGCCGTTGTCAATATGGTGATGCCGCACATAGGGCGGGTTACAGATCAACAGGTTGAACTTTGTTGCAGCCTCCGGCGCTTCAGCTCGTGTGAAGTCCTCCAGGCGGATATCCAGCCCGGTCGCGCCCCATAACTTCGCCGACGGTCCGCCGTAATGCGGGTCGATCTCATACCCCACAGCAGCACCGATACGGGTTTGCGGGAACACGTCCAGCAACGCCGAATAGAAAGAGCCCGTCCCGATCGCCGGGTCTATGAACCGCACTCTCGTGTTCTTACCGAGATGCGCCTTGGCATAGCGCTGTATATCCACCGCCAGGCCGGTCGGCGTCGCGAACTGCCCCATCCGGTTCCGCACGGCCGAGTCCCTCTTCGCGTCCAGCTCTTCCTGCAGGGCCAGCCGTCGCTCCTCTAGCTCCGCAACTGCTTTCTTCATCATCTACAACCCAAACTCCCCCAGATCGTCGATACGGTGCTCCCAGACCCAGTCGATGCCTTCCGCGGCCTCGTAACCGAGATAGCCGCTGTCAAAATATCCACATAGGAACAGCGTGTAGCGTACGTTGTGACCATGGGTCCGGCGCAACTGGTTCACCTTTGTAGCTTCTTCCTTGCGTCGCTTGTTGACGTTCGTGAAATCCCCCGCTGACTTTGCCTCGATCAGTAGCGGCAGCTCGTCTACCTTCGCCGTTTTCGGCATCACCACCGCATCCACAGGGATCTTGACCGTCCTGGCAGCCCCTTCCTGCTCCACCGGCACGTTGAGATGGAACGCGTACGTCCCCGGCTCCAATTCGTCATATTTCGTGCCCTCGCCTGGCGGTAGGTTTTCGTACCCCAGAGATGTCAACCATTCGCCGATCGCGGCAAGCTGACGCTTTTCCTGTGCGTTACGGATGGTCGGATTGGCGACGGCCCCGCACAGGCGATCGGCCACGATCGTCGCAGCCCGGTGCAACTCCTGTTCGGACGGATCGTCCCCGCGCTCCAACCAGACGAAGACATCCGGGTCGGCCATCTTCTCGATGATCTGCCCGATCTTCTTAAGGTCTCTGTCCAACTCCTGCTGGGCCATTCGCGGCGGGAGCCTGTTTCCCTTATCCATCGCCTTGACGAGGTTCCCGGAGACGCCAGCAAGACCGATCAGCCGGTCCTCGGCCAGAGGCGGACAAGTGGACATCCGCAGTGACGGCAACACCGCAGGCTCCGCCTTCAGAAGATCCACGCCCACATCTTTCAGGTTCTTCGTCGCCTTAAGCGTCGCCTCGACATCCTTTGTGGTCTGCACCCGCGTCGTCCGGTAGGCCTCCGGCGCAAAGCGCATGAACCAGTCGTTGTACATGTCCACCGACTCCGCGATGTCCTGTTTCCACCGGTCCGGTTTGTCCCTGTTGACTGCCATCACTTGCCTTCATTTCCGGATCTTCCCGCTTTGCCCGCCAGCAAAGCTTCCACATCTCCTGAAATAGCTCGTTCGGTCGCCGCTTCCTTCTCGACCTTCGCCAGCTTCGACAGCCTGATCCCGGCAACCTGCGTCGGGCCCCGCGTCATCATCCGCCTTCCTCTCTCCGTACTTACGACTACGTTCATTGTTGACGACGACTCGCCACCCGTCAACAGCGCTCGCGCGAATTTACCGGACAATTCACGTGCTGCGGCACTCTTCGCGACTCCACACCCGCCCGTCCTCCCGTCGCGCACCCACGGACCGGAACGTGCCGAGATACCGGGCAAACTCCGCCCGGGCCGGCTTCGCCGCCGAGCTACCGAAAAGCCGAAGCGTGAGGAAGGCTCTCCCGGATGTCCGGGATGCCGGTCAGGAAGATCGCCTCACGTTGATGGCCCGTGTACGCGCAGTGGATGTATTCGTTCCAGTGGTTGGGCTCCGGGCCGTACTTCATCAGATGACCGTGCGCGTCGTCCGTCCGGGGCGGGTTCTTCGCCTTCATCCGCGCGCCCTCCCGCTCCAGATAGTCG
>JAPOPM010000215.1 GCA_026712905.1 Deltaproteobacteria bacterium | reverse complement strand
CGGTCCAAATCACCTCGGATGTGCCGCACGCCTTGCAGTCGCGGAAATACGTTTTCCCTGCCTTGCGAACCCGTATCTCGTTGCCTTGCCGTCCGTCGGGTCCGCATCGCGGGCACACCTTCGGCATCGAAGTATTCTTGCCGCACGCGCCGCACCGCCAGTAGTATCCGAACTTGCCCCAAGTCGCGGTGAGATCCTTTGAGCGGCAATGCCGGCACACCGGTTCGGTCGTGCTCGTGCGGCGCGTGGCCGTTCCTTGCGATGGTGGACGGTTCTGGTTTGAGGCGGTTCGGTCCTTCCGCGCTGGCGCGGCGGCGGAACGTTCCACGTGGCGAGCGGCAAGAAACTCGGCTACTGCCTTCGCTGCCTGTTCCTCGATGTCCCACAAACCGTACTCGCCCTGTGACTTGCCCAACGACGTCGCACCCTTGCGGTGGCGTTCCAGCTCCTGAGCGATCTTGTCCGGGACCAGATCGGCCTTGGTGACGAACACCGGGAACGGCTCCTGGGGTTCCTTCCAGCCATCGAGGCGGCCAATTCGCCCCCTGTCCGATACCGCGATGATGAGCTGAATCGGCGCATCCATGAACCCGGCGTGGTCCTTTCCCGTCAAGAGCCTGGCGATGGTACGCAATCCGATTGACTGCTTCCCAAACAACTTCTCGCGGTGCCGTTCCAGCAACGTCCGCAGGAACTCCGACTGGCGCCGCGCCTGTTGGATCGGGGAAGGCATCCCTGCCTCCCTGCCCTGGTACACGCGGCTCCACTCATCGCCGCCCGTGTCGTCGGGCCGGACTCGCACCTCCTCAGACACCGACTTGCTCTCGATGATGAACATCCCCCAGCGATGCACCACCAAGTGGTCGACCTGGCACACCCCGGGCGAGCCGTCCTGCTCGGGCTGCTCGCGATCCTCGACCCGCAGACCGTGCAACACGTGGGTCTCCGGATCGTCATGGAAACCGCGGTGCAGGTAGTGCGCCATCTGCCTCTCGGCTTCGACGCCGGCTCGAAGCCGCGGGTCCGTGGGTGCGGCCGGTTGCTTGTACGGCTTTTCAGTCATCTTGAATGCCACAGGCAGGGTGCCGTGGAGTATCGCGCCATGCTCGGACGCCAAGCCACCGACTCCAGAACGACGATGCGTGCAAATGCGCTGATTTGCGGGCTTGGGACCGGAGGGGGCCCTCTTGTGGGGCTGGACTACGTTGTTATGATGGTGAGCCCGCCCGTGGCGGGCGAGGGCTGGAGTTGCGGCTTACTCGATCTCCGTGGTTTCAGGTTCCGCTTCCCTGACCTTTCCCGCGGCTATTTCCCGCAGGGCCACGACGATCTCGCGGTTGTCGGAATCCACCAGGGGCTTGGCGCCTTTGAGGAGCTGTTTGGTTCGCTGGGAACCGAGCATCACCAGCTTGAAGCGGTTGGTGACTTCGTTCAGACAATCTTCGACGGTAATTCGTGCCACGGCAAATTCTCCCACTATGCGAACGTCGGCTGGCCGTTACGCGATGCTCTGTTGCTCCAGCGGTTCGTCCTGCCCGGAGGTTTCGATCTCGAAGCCCAGGTCCTCGATCATCCGATGGGCGTCGGTGGCGGCCTGACCCGACGTCGTCAGGTAGCCGTCGACGAAAATGGAGTTGGCCGGATAGAGGCTCAGGGGCTGGAGCGAACGCAGGTTGACTTCCCGGCCGCCGGCCACGCGGATCTCCTTGCTCGGGTTGACGAAACGGAACAGGCACAGAACCTTGAGACAGTATTGCGGGGTCAGGTTCGACCGCTCTTCCATGGGGGTTCCCGGGATGGCGTGCAGGAAATTGACCGGGATGGAGTCCACGTCCAGCTCCCGCAACGACACCGCCAGATCCACCACGTCGTCGTTCTGCTCGCCGAGCCCGATGATGCCGCCGCAACAGGTGGACAGCCCCGCCGCCTTGACGCTTTCCAGCGTCGCCACGCGGTCGTCATAGGTGTGGGTGGATACCACCTCCGGGTGGTAGCGGCTGCTGGTGTTGAGGTTGTGGTTGATCCGCTCCACGCCGGCATCCTTCAGGATCCGCGCCTTGGACTCCGTGAGCAGCCCCATGCACGCGCAGATGTTGATGGGGACCCGGCTCTTGATCTCGGCCACGGCCTCGGCCATCTTTTCCGTTTCCTTGAGCGTCGGACCGCGGCCGCTGTTGACCAGACAGAAGCGCATGGCGCCGGCCTGCTTGGCCTTGACGGCGGCGTCGACCAACACTTCCTTGGCGACGAACGGATACTTGTCGATCTCGGCGTCGGAAACCGACGATTGGGAGCAATAGCCACAATCCTCGGGACAAAGGCCGCTCTTGGCGTTCATCAACACGTGGATCTGCACCTTTTTCCCGTAGTAGTGGTAGCGGACGCGGAACGCGGCCTCGAGCAATTCCGGCAGCCTTTCGTCCGGGCCGTCGATGACCGACTTCATTTCCGCGGGCGACAGGAGTTGCCCGGCGAGCGACTTTTCCGCAAGCTCGGCGTACCTCGGTTCCACGTTGTTCATGGGGTTGTCGTGTAACATGAGGGGTGCGATCTTGCAACCAAACGCCCGCGCCGCGCCGCGCGGTTAACCGATGAACAGGTTGAAGATCTGACCCCGCTGATTCGACGCCGTCTTGGGCATCAGCAGCCGCGGCTCGGCCGCCAGGGCGCTTTGCGCGACCTCCCAGTTGGTCTGCGGCAACGGGTCGAGGGCCCGGATCTCGTCCAGCGTAAGGTACACCGCCCGGTCCACTTCGCGCCGGTCCGGGGTGGGCTCCTCGGTGAGTCCCCGGAGCAGCAATACCACGTACAGGCTGTTGCCGGAGTCCTCGTCGTACCGGCTGCGCACGCCAAGCACCCCCTGGACCTCGGCCTCCACTCCGGCCTCCTCGGCCACCTCCCGCACCACCGCATCCTCGATGGTCTCGTCCGGCTCGACGAAGCCGCCGGGCACCTGCCAGTTGCCGTGCCCGCGGCGCGACGCGCGCCGGACGAACAACAGCCGTCCGTCCCGCACCACCGCCCCGCCCACGCCGACGTTGTAACCCGTGTTGTAGCGTTCCGGTATCGCCATCTTGTCCCTTCCGTCCTGCCCGCGTGCTTTAGTTGCGGGACCCTGTGGTGTTATACCTTGGGCCATGAACGCGAGTCCAGCAACCTCCGCGCGGGACCCCCGCGTGAGAACGAACGGAGGAACCTGAATGGCTGACGCCTTAGGCTGGCGGCGAAAGTTCGCGGTCATCGCCCCCTCCACGAATACCTCGGTGCAGCCCGAGTTCGACGACATGCGGCCGCGCGGGGTCACCAACCACTTCGGCCGGATCTGGATACCCGATGATCCCATCCACGACGACGCGGACTTCGAGCAACTGATGGAGAACATCCGCGCGGAGGTGGACAACGCCATCGATCGGGTGATGACGTGCCGGCCCGACTACCTGATCATGGGCATGTCCTCCGAAACCTTCTGGGACGGCGCCGAGGGCAGTCAGCGGCTGCTGGAGGCCGTGCAGCAGCGGTCGGGGGTCGAAGTCGCCATGGGCTCCTATGCCTGCGAGGCGGCGTTCGAGGCCTACGGCGGCATCAAGCGCATCGGGGTGATCACGCCGTACATGCCCGTGGGCGACGCCCAAGTGGTGCGGTTCTTCACCGACTGCGGTTACGAGGTGGTGCGCCTCAAGGGCCTCAAGTGCGACAGCCCGGTGCAGATCGCCCATGTGCAGGCGGACACGCTGGAGGCGGCGATCCGGGAGGTGGACGGCGGCGACGTGGACGCGGTGGTGCAGGTGGGCACGAACCTGGCCATGGCGCGGCTGGCGGACGAGGCGGAACGCCGGCTCGGCAAGCCGGTCATCGCCATCAACACGGCCATCTACTGGTACGCGCTGCGGCAGAACGGACTGACGGACAGGATCGACGGCTTCGGCTCGTTGCTGTCGCGATTCTAGTGTGGTGTCTGGTTAATTCGCGTCATAATATGCGGAGGATTTTTTGTCGTCGGCAAGGCGCGATGACGAGCAGTGGCGTGCACCACGCGAGGAAGAGCAACGCAGCCGACGGCGAAAAAGACCCATATATTGTGTACTGATCTCACCTGATTTCCGCCATTTCTCGGGTAGCGGACAAGCGCCGTCATGTCAAGTCCCGTCACGACAGCCCTGCAATAACCCATTATATTACAGTAGTTTATGGTTAATTCCGAATCCCTCATGCTCCTGTGCCGTTCGGTCAAGCCACGCCAGATGATGACACCCCACACTGCACCGTGCGATTTCAGTGGGTTGCGTTTCGATTACGGTCCTGATAACATTTTCTTCGGTTTTCGGTTTCGCATTTCGAGACCGGAGGAGATCGCCCCATGCCCACGCGTCAACCCGTCAAGCTCACCAAGCGCGCCGTCGATGCGCTCGCCGTGGAATCGGGCGACACCGTGGTCTGGGACCGGGACCTACCGGGCTTCGGCATCCGGGTCTATGCCTCGGGCCGCAAGGTCTGGTGCGTGCAGACCCGCGGTGCGGGCAGGGGGCCGAAGCGCTTCGCGCTCGGCCGCTACGGGAGTCTGACGCCGGACGACGCGCGCCGCAAGGCCGCGCTCGCCATTGACCGCATCAAGCAGGGGCTGGAGCCCGTGCCTCCGCCTGCGGCGCCCGAGCCCACGGTGGCGGAGCTTGCCGAGCGCTACATGGAGGCCCATGTGCGGGTGAACTGCCGGCCCGCGACGATGGAGGCCTTCGAACGCATCCTGCGCCTCCACATCGTGCCGAAACTAGGCCTTTTGCGGCTCTCCGAGGTGGACCGCCCGCAGGTCTCGGAGTTCCACCACAAGCTCCGGGAGAAGCCCTATCGGGCGAACGCGGCGGTGGGTGTGCTGGCGAACATGTTCCGTCTTGCGGAAGCCTGGGGGATGACGCCGCCGCGGCGCAATCCGTGCCGGTCGGTGCGCCGCTACAGGGAAGCGCGCCGCGAGCGCTTCCTCACGCCCGGGGAGTACCGGGTGCTGGGCCGGGTGCTCGACGAAGCGGAGGCCGACGGCTCGGTGTTCCCCTCCGCCATTGGCGCGATCCGCCTCCTGCTGCTCACGGGCTGCCGCCGGAACGAGATCCTGACGCTCAGGTGGGACGACGTGGATCACACGGCGGGGGAGCTTCGGCTAAGGGACGGCAAGACAGGATGGCGGAGCGTGCCGCTCACGCCGGCGGTGGAGGCGGTGCTCGCGGGGATACCGAGGACGGAGGACAACCCGTGGGTGATCGCGGGGCGGAGGCCCGGGAAGCGACTCGGGAACCTCGATGCGATATGGATGAGGCTCCGCAAGCGGGCGAAGCTCGACGACGTGCGGCTCCACGACTGCCGTCACTCGTACGCGTCGCGGGCGCTGGCGCTGGGCGAGGGGCTTACGATGATAGGGGCGCTGCTGGGTCATGCGAAGGTGGGGACGACGGCGCGCTATGCGCACCTGGCGCGGGACACGGAGAAGGTTTCGGCCGCGCGGGTCGGGGGCAGCATCGGGGCGGACATCCTGCCGCCGGACGCGGTCTGAGCCGGAGGGAGGCACGGGTCCATGGCGAAACTCACCACGGCTACGATCTCGAAACGCACGGTGGAAGCGCTCGTGGTGGAGAAGGATACGGTCTACTGGGACTCGGAGCTTTCGGGCTTCGGGGTCCGCGCCTACCCGTCGGGGAGCAAGTACTACGTGGTGCAGACCCGGGCCAACGGCAGGGCGGCGAAGCGGGTGACGGTGGGCCGTCACGGGATCGTGACGGCGGAAGAAGCGCGCAGGCGGGCGGCACTGATCATCGCGCGGATCAAGGCGGGGGAGGAGCCGCTGGCGCAGCCGGCGGCGGCGCTGGCCGAGGGTCCCACGGTGGGGGAGATTGCGCGCCGGTGGCTTGAGGAGCACGTGGCCGTGCGGTGCAAGCCCAGGACGGTGGAGATGTACACGCTGATCGTCCGCAAGCACCTGCTGCCGGCGCTGGGCAGGGCGCCGGCGCTGGCGGTGGATCACAAGCGGGTGACGGAACTGCACCACTCGATGCGCGGGACGCCGTCGATGGCGAACCGGACGGTGGAGGCGCTGTCGCGCATCTGGAACTCGGCGGAGGACCGGGGGGAGATGCCGGAGGCGAGCAACCCGTGCCGGCTGGTGGTGAAGAACCGCGAGCGCGGGCGCGAGCGTTTTCTCAGCGAGGAGGAATTCCGCCGCCTGGGGCGGGCGCTGGCGGAGGCCGAGGCCGCAAGGGGAATGTCGGTGCACGCGGTGGCGGCGATCCGGCTGCTGCTGCTCACGGGGTTGCGGCGGAACGAGGTGCTGACGCTCCGCTGGCGGGACGTGGACCTCGATGCGCGCGAGCTCAGGCTCGCGGATTCCAAGCCCGGCGCGCGGGTGGCGCCGCTTTCGCCGGAAGCGGCCCGGGTGCTCGCCGGCATCCCGCGGGTGGAGGGGAACCCGCACGTGATTCCGGGGAAGAAGGCGGGTACGCACCTCCGGAACCTAAACGACCCCTGGGACCGGATACGCAGGCGCGCGAAGCTGGAGGACGTGCGGCTTCACGACTGCCGCCACTCGTTCGCGTCGCGGGCGCTGGCTCTCGGCGAGGGGCTGACCATGATCGGGAAGCTCCTGGGTCACACGAAGGTGGAGACCACCGCGCGGTACGCGCACCTGGCGCGGGAGTCGGTGCGCGAGTCCGCCATCCGCATCTCCAACAGCATCGCCGCCGACATCCTCAAGGGATGCCAGGTGGACGGCGGGGACGAAGCCCCTGCCGGAACAGCGGCCTGATCCCTGGACCGGTGAGGCCGTCCGGGCTGGAAAGAGTCTTTCGGAGCGGATCGAGCGCCCTTCCTTCCCTATCTGGTGGACGAGAGCCTCAAGCAAGATACCCGAGTAGCCGGCCCGCCTGTGGCGCTCCCTCAACAAGGAAAAGGCCAAAATGCCTAGATGAAAAAATTCGATCACTGTATTCTTGGATAGAGAAAAGGGAGTTCAAGAGTTTCAAAAAAGGGTCTTCCAATAAGCGGAACGTGAAGGAGGGGTCGCGTCGGGTCATGAATCCCGGCATCGGTTAGAGTCGAGGACTGGAGCGCCAACGTTAGGAGCCGTACGCACATGTTCAAACCCATCTGGAGAGATGAGCAGAATCGTTTCAATCGCATGTTGTTCAGCCTTGCTTTCATCTTTCTGTCAGGCTTGGTTGGTTGTGACAGCCGTGACGAACAGCGAGACGAGCAGAAACTCGCTCACTACCAGCAATTGCGAACCCTCTCCGCGCGACTGGATGCGTTTGAGAGCGGCCTCCAACAGCAGCAACGCGTGCTTCAGGGACAGTCGAGCGCCCTGAAAAAGATACTCGACAACGTTTCCCCCGCGAGCATGCCTCCAGAGTGGGAAGGCCGCCTCAAGGAGCTTGAAGATCAGGTGAGCGATGTCAGCCGATGGCCGAAGGACGCTAGCGAGGCCCGGCGCTTCCTCGACCAGACATCCGGACTCATCACCGGTCTTCCGGCTTGGGCCGAGCCGCAATACCTTCCGCGGCTCTCGCCGGTCCGATGGGCAGCGATGGCTTTCGCCGGTTTGAATGACCCGCCGGATGTGGCCCCGTCACTTGAACGAGTCAATCAAGTCGCCGACGAACTGCGCGCCTTTGCCGGCGCCAAGCCGGAGGGCGCCGCCGAGGCATTGGTTTCGGTGCTGCGGGAGCGCGCCGCCGAACTGGCTGGCGAAGCGGCGCGGCGGCGCGTCACCAAGGCGGTAGAGCAAGCGAAGCAATACCTGGAGGGCGGTCCGGGTGCCGCGGCAGAGGTTGCCGAGATCTACGAGTCTCTGGGGTTCCACGCGGCAGACCCGGAAAGGGGCGGCGCCGATCTCGATATCCCCACCCTGGTGAAGAAACTGTACAAGGAGATACTGCGACGCCAAGCCGTTGAGCAGGCCGCCACCCTGTGGGACCAATGGGAGACCGCACGGAAGCTGGAGCACGATCAACCCGCGCTCTACCAAGCATCCGCCAGGATGTTGCTGCAACAGGTGGTGGCAGCCCGTGTCGCTCTCGTTCTGGGAGGCGTCCTCCCGCCGGTCGAAGACGGGTTGGAGGGAGACTTGCGTCGCGCGGTAGCGACCATCGAAACGGCAGAGACCCGACGCGCTGAAGAGCGCCAAGCCCGCGCCGTGCGATCGTATCAGCGCTGGGTGCTTTCCGAAATCAGGAAGTTCGATGATGCGCTTCAGAGGATATCCAAAGAAGCTGATGATGCCAGTTCGTGGCTGGACACTGCCAAGTCGTTGGTGCCGGATAGACTGATGTCGGATAGCCCCGAGCGCCAGAAACGTCGTGAGTACCTCGACGCCGGGCAGTTTCACGAAGTCCGGCAAGCCATGATCGATCATCTCCTGCCCGTCAACCTCGCTTTGCTAGATCTGCCCGTTCACGAACGCTACCAGCAAGCCTTTCAAACAGGCTGGCGAGAGTTGGACGGACACGACGATCAAACAGACGTGGCGAAAGCCTCAGCGGTGACCGAGAAGAAATCGTTGCGGGACTTCCTGGAGGACGGATCGTGAGAAGTCACCGCATTATCGGTACTGCACTGTTCCTGCTCGCCCTGACGACGCTCATTGCCTCGCCGGCCCGTTCCGCCGTCTGGTCCCTGAACCTGCCCCTGACGCCACGGGAACAGGCAGCACAACTCTGGCTACTGGCCACGCCCGAGACGGTGCGAAGGCTATTTCCGTCCACGACAGCCGAGACCAATCTCTTCTATATTCAACACAACCACCGACGCGAATATCTTGGCGCAGGGTTGGAGTTAAATGAGCGGATAAACAAGCGGATAGGGATTTCGGAGAGCATCGGTGAACAGGGTCGCCACAGATTTGCAGCGGAGCGCGGTTGGACACAACTGCTCGCTTCGAGAAATCGCGGCATCCGCCAAGGGCCGGACTCCGTGTATTGGGACCGCCGATCGGGCCTCGTCCGTGTGCTTGAAGCGAAAGGAGGCAACTCCCCGATCGGGCACTTCTACAATGCCCGGCAAGACGAGAACCTATATTCGATCCGTGCGGCCAAACGTTTGCTCCGATCCCCGAAAGCTACAGAAAAAGCCAAGATTGGGGCGGCGCGCGTCATCGTGGCCGCACAACAGGGCGGCCTGGTCACCGGCGTCGTGCGCACTCGCCACGTTCTGGGCAAACCGGTAGCGCCCACACTTCAGAACGGGTGGAATCACGACAACGTGAAGCGTACAGCACGAACAATCGAACGAGAGTTAACCCAGGAGAATACCGACACTCGACGCTTCTTCCAGAAAGCCTGGAAGGACCAGTCCATTGCGATGTTGGAGTATCGAGCCGCACAGGGCGTGGCGATCCTGGGCGTGGTCAGGGTGGCGGGATTGGGTTGGGATACGTACCGGCAGCTCACGGTTGCCGAGCAGATGTGGAACGACCCCACTCTAGACGGGGGCCCTCTACCCTATTTGCAGACAGGCGTCGCACTGGGCAGGGCCGGGCAGTTAACGACCTTGGGCGCAAGTTCGTCCGCGACGTTCATGCGTCTCCCAACCACGGGATGGGTCCGGGCCGCCGGTGCCGGATTTCTGCCTGTCGCGTTCGGGGTAGAAGGAATGCTCTTGGCTACAGCGTATTACGAGTACCACTTGGGCCGTCTGAGTCGACGTGATTTCTACCGCCGCGCCACGGCTGTCGCCATCGTTCCGATGTTCAGCGCCGGCGGCGCCATTGTCGGCGGGACCGTCGGGCTCTACGCCGGCGGGGTGAGTGCACTTCCGGGTGCCGCAGCCGGCGCGAAACTCGCTGTCATCGTAGCGATATCGCTTCAATACGCGACAGACTACTTGTGGGAGCGGTACTACCGGGACTTCGACACCCGGCAGCTTCAACTCGTGAACGCAACGGTTGAAGAGTTCTACGGCCTCGATTCCGGCGGCGATGCAGATCCGCACTGACGGCTGACGCGGGCGGACTATTGCGGATGTGCGGTCACGTTGGCGTCCAGACGGGATCATGCCGGCCCGTCGAGTTGCTGCCCTGCCGCTGCCCGGCGCTCCTTGAGAGCAGGAACCGAGCGGCGCCCCGGCCGGCTGCCACAGGGACGTTTCCACCCCAAGAGATGCCAGACATGCATGAAAGGAGTGCTACGACATGGCATACGGTCTGACAGCAAAGAGAAAGATTGCCATAACTGGCTTGGCTCAAAGCGGCAAGACTTCCTTCTTGACCTCCTTGTTATGGCAATTGCACGAATTCGAGAATGCCCTATTTCACCTCGAAAACAACGTGCGGATCACACAGTTTCGCGAAGTTCGGGCCGCATCGACGTTTCCGTTTGACCGCTTTCGAAGTCTCATGTCCAGCGAAAACGGGAATTGGCCAACCAAAACGACCGATACCCATCGTTACATATGCACTTTCAAACGCTCTGATCGATCAAGAGCACGACAAGTGGAATTCGTCGACTTCCCCGGAGAACGTATCGCAGACGCGGGGATCGCGCTGTACGACGATTACGCAACTTGGTCCCGCTACATGTTTTCACAATTCGCCGCAGACTCCTCTCACCGGGGCGCCGCCCATGCTTTCGAGCAAGAGTTGGGGAACATCCTCGCGGCGTCCACAAACCGGTCGCAGAACGGTGTCGAGAATTTCGACCCGCGGTTGCAGCAGATCGCTCACAGCTACAAGTTGCTTTTGGCGCGCTATGCACGGGATTGCCGCATCCTGGTATCGCCATCCATATTCATGTTGGATCGCCATGGCGGTGAGGCAGACGGCGAGAATCCCGAGGCGTTGGCGGAACAGCGCTTGTGCGGTTTGGATGCGTCGAGTCAGTTCGCCCCGCTACCGACAAGCATGTTGAACGAGAATTCCGGGTTGGCGCAAGCCATGCAGACGCACTACAAACGTTACCGAAAGGAGTTCGTCATGCCAACTTTCGGCAATGTGACCGACGCTCAAGGCGTGATCGTGACGGTGGACATCACATCGCTGCTTGCCGGCGGAGTCGATCGTTACAACGACAATTGCGCGGTCCTCTTGGCTTTGTTCGAAAGCATGCAGAGGCATTCGTCCATCCACCGGGTACTCAACATATTTCGGAAATTGAGACTCTGGTCTTCGGCGGTGCAGCGGGTCGCGTTTGTGGCTACGAAATCCGACCTCGTGAGGGAAGACGATCTGAAGAAGGATCGCTTGAAGTCCTTGTTGCGCAGCATGACCCGGCGCGTAAAGGACCTGTTGCCCAGTGTGGAGATAAGGTGGTTTGACTGCAGCGCATGCATCTCGACCATTCAGATGGGCGAGAGCAGGCTGCGTGCGGTGGTGGACTATGACAGAGAACGACCATGGGTGGAATTTCCCGTGTCCGCGCTGCCAGATGAATGGCCGGACGAGTGGGGACCGGATTGCTACCGGTTCCGTAGAGTGGCAGCTCGTTCACCGCGTAACATCCAAAAGCCTCCCAGGCATCGCAATCTGGACGCCGTTTTCGACTTCGTCGCAATGTAGCGAGGGTTGGCAATGGATACGAAGAAAACGACCAGGAACTTATCTGAACGTAGGCAGGGCAACCAACCGTTGGGCACACCCCTATCCAGGATGGACGACGCCAGAGTGTTGAGCGATCAAGAGATCGAGGAGACGAAACACCTGGACCGCGATGCGTCGCCGCATCCGTTCGAGATGGAACCGCAACCGCCCGCGAACCTGAATGCCGAGACCACGACGACAGACTCACCGGAACTGACACGGAATGACCCACCGTTGGACACACCCGGAGCCAGGATGGACGAGGCCAGGGTGTTGAGCGACCAGGAGATCGAGGAGACAAGACGCCTGGAAGACGAGGCTTTGCGGCGGCAGTTCGAGAAGGAACTGCAACCACCCGCGAATTTCGCGCTGCCTCCCGGCATCCGTCGCGCCCTGACTTGGGGTGGGTGTGCAGTGGTGGCCGTGCTCGGACTCTTCCTCGTTTTTCAGGCCGCCGCGGCAGTTGACGACATCAGAGCCTTGCCGATACCGTTCAACTGGATCGCGGGCGGGTTCGGGCTGCTTTTCGTAGGGATACTTGGTTGGCTGATACTGAAACTCACCCTGACGCTGATCCGTTTGCAGCGCAATCCATCGGTGAACATGCGTGCTCTCCAGGCCCTTCAAGAACGCCGGCACATGCAGGAACTGGCCGCGGAACATGCCGAACAGGCCGTGCGCGAACTGCGAATCTACCTGGAGAACTACCAACTCGACAACCATGCTCACAGACGTTTGAGAGCCCTCGGTTTGACCGACGACGAGTGGGACGACCTCAGATACGCGCGGCGGTCACTCCTGGCGAACGACGAACCCTTGCCGTCGGACCAGTGGCTTTCGGAGTTCCGGGTCCAGTTCCAGTCGATCCTGGATCGCAGAGCGGAAGATCGCGTCAAGCAGTACGCTACGCGTGTGGGGGTTGGTACGGCCCTTGCGCCCAAGGCAGTGATCGACAGCGCCGTCGTGCTGTACGCATGCGTGGCGTTGATCAAGGACCTCACGTTCCTCTACCGACTGCGCCCGGCACCGGGGCAGACAGCGACGATTTTGACACGTTCGATAGCGGTCACTTACCTTGGCGGGCTGTCGCAGGACGCCGGCGAGGCGATTGCCGACTCGTTGCGGAGCGAAGTGAACGAATATCTGACGCAAGCCCTTGCCGTTGCGGCTACCAAGGTAACGGAAGGAGCCGTGAATGCTGCTCTCCTGTGGCGTTTGGGAAAGCGGGCGATTACTTTCCTTCAACCCGTACAGCCCACCGACTGAGGACGAAACGTGAGAAGACATCGGATGATCGGCGTGGCCGTGTTGGCGTTCACCGCGCCGGCCCGTTCCGCCGTCTCGTCCTTGCACCTGCCCCTGACCCCAAGGGAACAGCCTGCGCGGCTTTGGTTGCTGGCCACCCGGAAACGGCGCAAGGGCTGTTTCCGCCTGGGGCTACCGAGTCCAGGTTCCATTCTCAAACCACTATCGACGCGCATATGGCAGCGCGCCGCACTATGATCGAGTACGTCTTGCGGAAAGATTGGGGGAACAGGGCCGTGCCAAGTCCGGCGCGCAACGCGGTTGGACCGAGCTGCTCGGCTCGGTGAACCCCGGCATCCGCCAGGGACAGGACTCCTCGTATTGGAACCGCCGGACGCTTCGCCGCCGGCTACCGGAAAGTCGAAGCATGAGGCAGGCTCTCCCGGATGTCCGGGATGCCGGTCAGGAAGATCGCCTCACGCTGATGGCCCGTGTACGCGCAGTGGATGTATTCGTTCCAGTGGTTGGGCTCCGGGCCGTACTTCATCAGATGACCGTGCGCGTCGTCCGTCCGGGGCGGGTTCTTCGCCTTCATCCGCGCGCCCTCCCGCTCCAGATAGTCG
>JAPOPM010000214.1 GCA_026712905.1 Deltaproteobacteria bacterium | reverse complement strand
TCCTTCCTTTGGAGCCCGGTCGATTCGGACAAGGTGTTCAAGAGTTGGGTCTTGGTCATGGCCTCCTTGAGCGCCGTGGCCTTGCGGTTTGCGGTCGTCGCCATCCCGGGTGTCTCCTTCCGTTGCTGGCCGCCGTTGTGGAACGGTATCCGAGGGTAACGGATTGGCCGTTGAAAAGCGAATTGTTCCCGATGAGCCAACGGCCCTGGTTGCGGTGAAGCGCGATGTGCAGAACGGGTCCCGGCTCCGGCAGGAGGGGCTGCGGCCTCGACCGCGGGGAAACGGCCGCTTGAGCGGGCCGCGAGGCCATGACGCCCCCGGGCATCAGGTTGAGCAACGCGCCGCTTCGCCGGAACGGCGCGGACGGGCCATCACCGGTCGAGGCCGCTGTCATCGCCGTCCGCACCCATTGCGTGCGTGACCAGGTGGTCCGTAACGTCGTGGAAGTAGACCTCGAGTTCAGTCTGAAGCCGGCTGAACTCCGGCCACACCACCCGGTGGAAGGCGCGCTCGCGGGCGCGCACCATGACCGTCGTGCGGCGTTGGCGCGCATACCGGTAGGGACGCACGCCGTGCTTGCGGCAGACCGCGACGAAGAGGCTGACCGACCACGTGTCGGGCAGCGTGAACTGGAGTTCCACCTCCGGCTCGCGGTCCCCCTCCGGGCCGCTCAGGCGACCCATCGCGGCCCCGGCGGCGGCCCGCTCTCCCGCGGAGCCAGCGCCGCGGAACAGCGCTTCCACCTTGGCGAGCTTCGCTCTCAGTTCCTCGTCGTGGACCATCACTTGTCGCCGGATGGAATCGGGTGTCCGACAATGCCGTCGAGCCCCATGCACAGGATCGCGGCAGAGCAGCATGGTTGCGGCCGACGAACGCCTGTTCTCAACGCATTGTTGTGGCAGTTGCTCCACTGTGCCAGTAGTGCCGGCTCCGTTTCTATCGCCGCGGCGGGAGGATTTGTTGACACCGCGCGGGCAGGCGACACGCGTCCCCCGTCCGCGCCCACGACGACCGTCGCTTCGTGGCGTTTGCCAGCAAACGAATCAACCATTTTCCCGCAACACTAGTGACCACCGGCGGGACGTTCCGCGAGCCGGACGTCGAACGACAGGAACCGGTCGAACAGCGCGGTCTTTCGCCAGCATCGGGCATCGAGGAAATCCAGCGGCAACCGCCATTCGAGCAACCCGAACCAACGCAGCGGTCCGAGAACCCGTCCCGCAAACATCGTGCCCTCCGCATTCCAGTGCAGGTTCGCCACCGACCCGTCGCGAACCGCGCAAAGAGTGGCGAGCGTGTCCACGCTCTGCCCCTCGCCCGCCAGGTGGGAGAGGCCCCACAGGATCACGCCCATGTCGTCCTGCGGCCATCTCCCCGGCAACCCGCGGGGAAACGTCTCGATGAAGCGCCAGAGTTCGGCGTGCCAGAACACATGCCGGAACAGGATCGCCTGAAGCGCCCCCCGTCTCCCCGCTCCCAGCATCTCCCGCCCCAGGGCGGTCACCTGGCACAACCCCGCCCGTCCCTCCAGCAGCCCGGCCATGTCCAGCAGCCGGTGCAGCAGATGGAGCTCCCATACATCGCCCTCGCGAAACGTCTTTCCGGTGCGGAAATGCTCGGTCGCCTCCATCCCGGGCCAGGTCATCGACTCCCGCATCGCCGCAACGGCATCCCGCCTGAAGTTCCCCTTGCCGGTGAGCCGCAGCCACCCGTCCCTGTCCACCCGCTCGAGCACGATCAATGCATTGCGCACGAACGCCGACTCGCCGAGCGCTTCGTCCGGAAGGTCGACCGCGAGTCTGAGCGTGCGGTTCGCGGCCGACGGCTCGGCGCGAAGCGCTACGACGCTCGCCGGCTCAAGAAGCCGCCAGACTGGATCTACCCCGCCGGGCCACTTCGAAAGGTCCGTCCTCATCGCGGTCTCCGCCACGAATCATACATCACGGGTGCAGGCCGTGAAAACGCAAGCCGGGGTATGGCTCCCGGTGCTTTCCGCGACACGCTCTCGCGCCGCCAGGGCGAGGCGAATCGCCGGCTCGCCCGTGGTCGCGTCCCATCAGGTTCCGGAAATGACTCCTCGCCGGGACCGGGCGGCCACGGTTCAGATACGCGCGGCCGCCCGGTCTCCAGCCACGCATCCACCCGGCGCCTCGGGCTCCACCCGTGCGTCTCCCGCCGCCGGAGGTCGTAGCCGGCCCGTGCGAATCCCGGAGCGCGGGCGGTCATCCGCGCCCTTGTGGCGGCTGGCAGGCGAGCCGGGCTCGCCAACGCCACCGGCACGGGAGGGCGCCGCCATGCCCCACACCACTCCACCGAGGATCACGACCGCGCGTGCGAGGCTCTGTCACCAACGGTTCCAGCATTGCCGCACGACGTCCGGGTCCATCCGCCCGCCGGGCGCTCCAGCACGAAGAGCCGGAGGCTAGCCGCGGCGGGGCGCGGGCCGGGCAGTCCCGGAAGGTACCCGCTCCGTTTCCATCTTCCCCCCATCATGGAGGTTGCCCATGCCCCTTCCCGAGAAGATTTCCGCCGACTACACGCTCCGCCCTAGCGAGCTCGCAGAGGTCCTCGCCATGCTGGTCGAGGCCCGCCAGCCGGTAGTGGTGTGGGGGCCACCCGGGGCCGCCAAGAGCCAGATCGCCCAGCAGGTGGCCGCTGCCACGAACCGGCAGTACGTGGACGTCCGGGCTCTGCTGCTCGACCCCGTCGATCTCCGCGGCATCCCCTGGCGCGACGCCGATGACCGCACGCGCTGGGCTCCGCCCGCATTCCTGCCCCCGTCCGACGATCCAGGCCGCTGGCTCATCAACCTCGAAGAACTGCCCTCCGCTGTCCCCATGGTTCAGGCGGCTCTGTACCAGTTGGTTCTCGACCGCAAGGTGGGCGAGTACGAGTTGCCCGAGGGCGCCTCGCTCATCGCCTGCGGCAACCGGGAGACAGACCGAGGCGTCGTCCACCGCATGCCCACTCCCCTGGCCTCGCGCTTCGTCCACCTGGAGATCCGCGTCGATGTCGAAGACTGGCTCGCCTGGGGCGCCGCCCACGGCATCGTTTCCGAGGTACTTTTCTTCGTCACCTACCAGCCCGACCTCCTGCACCGGTTCGATCCGCAGTCCACGGAGAAAGCGTTTCCCTGTCCGCGCACCTGGGAGGCAGTCAGCAACATCGTCAAACACCGGAACGGGCTCGATCCGGCAACGGAGCGGGCGCTTTTCCGGGGGACCGTTGGCGAGGCGGCGGCGGTGGAGTTCTCGGCGTTCCTGAACGTCTGGCGTGAGCTGCCCCATCCCAGGGCGGTCCTGAACGACCCCGCCAACGCGAACATCCCGGAGAACGCGAGCGCGTTGATGGCGCTCTGCGGCTCGCTCTACCGTCTTGCGACAGACGTCACCATGGACGCCATCGTGACCTTTGCGGAGCGGCTCAGGAGGGAGGTGGGAGAGTCGCTGGTGGGAGCGTGCGTGCGCCGCGACCCTGCGCTCCAGCGCTCCCCCGCCTTCATCCGCTGGGCCGCCGCCAGGACCCGGTAAAGGAGGAGACCATGCAGTGCTGGATGATCAACCACTATCCGGCCGGCGATGCCCCGTCGCGCGAGTACGCCGTGACGGCGCGCAGTCGCGATGCCGCGCGGCGGAAGCTCTCCGCCGCAATCCAGGTCCCCCTGTGGACTCTCCGATAGACCGAGAGGAGGAATTCCAATGGACCTCACCCGGGACGCCATGCTGGTCAGCCTGCGCATCAGCGCCTGGTCCGGCAGGCTCTACGACCGCGAGGCGAGCGAC
>JAPOPM010000213.1 GCA_026712905.1 Deltaproteobacteria bacterium | reverse complement strand
GGCTTCGGCCACACCGACTTCGAGGAACTCCTGCCGCTGTGCAAGAAGGCCAAGGAGCTGGGCGTGCGCGCTACCCTGGACCATCCGCTGCTGGAGCTCAACAAGCTGCTGCTGGACGAGATGAAGGAGCTGGCGGACCTGGGCGTGTACGTGGGCACCTACTGCCAGCCCATGATCCCGAGCCTGTACCAGCCCATCGCCGATCCCATGGAGACCGTCAAGACCATCGCCGAGATCGGTCCCGAGCGCTGCATCATCGGCAGCGACTTCGGCCAGGTGCTGCACCTGAACGCCGTCGACGGCATGCGCGTGTTCATCCGCGCGCTGCTGGGCTTCGGCATCACCAAGGAGCAGATCTCCATCATGCTCAAGGACAACCCGGCCAAGCTCATGTGGCTGGACGACTAGGGCGACCGCGGGTCGCCCCTACGGGGTTCATCGCTGGGTGTGCAGGGGCGACCCGCGGTCGCCCTAGCGGGGTTCATAGCTGGGCGTGTAGGGGCGACCCGCGGTCGCCCTGCAATACGACCAAGGAGTAGACATCAATGGCTGAAGCACTCAACCGGCACAGCCGGACCATCACCCAGGGGCCGGACCGGGCGCCCTCCCGCGCCATGCTCAAGGCAGTGGGGCTGACGGACGAGGACCTCAACAAGCCGCTGGTGGGCATCGCCAACACCTGGATCGAGGTGATGCCGTGCAACTTCCACCTGCGCCGGCTCTCGGCCAAGGTGAAGGAGGGGGTGCGCGCCGCCGGCGGGGTTCCCATCGAGTTCAATACCGTGGCGGTCTCCGACGGCGTCTCCATGGGCACCGAGGGGATGAAGGCGTCGCTCATCAGCCGCGAGGTCATCGCCGACTCCATCGAGCTGGTGACCCGCGGACACCTGTTCGACGCGGTGGTGGCCTTGTCCGGGTGCGACAAGACCATCCCGGGCACGGTCATGGCGCTGGCGCGGCTGGACCTCCCGTCGCTGATGCTCTACGGCGGCTCCATCATGCCCGGGCGCTTCCAGGGCCGCGACGTCACCATCCAGGACGTGTTCGAGGGCGTGGGCGCCCACGCCGCCAAGAAGATGACCGACGCCGAGCTGCTGGACCTGGAGAGCAACGCCTGCCCGGGGCCGGGAGCCTGCGGCGGCCAGTTCACCGCCAACACCATGGCCACGGCCTTCGAGATCCTGGGGATTTCGCCCATCGGCAGCGCCAGCGTGCCGGCCATGGACGACAGCAAGGACGACGTAGCCTACCGGGTCGGCGAGATGGTCATGGAACTCGTGCGCAAGAACCTCACCGCGCGCCAGGTCATCACGCGCGCGGCCCTGGAGAACGCGGTGGCCTCCATCGCGGCCACCGGGGGCTCCACCAACGGCGTGCTGCACCTGCTCGGGGTGGCGCGGGAAGCGGAAGTGGACCTGCGCCTCGACGACTTCGACCGCATCAGCTCCAACACACCGCTCATCGCCGACCTGAAGCCCGGCGGCCGCTTCGTCGCCAACGACCTCTACCGCGCCGGCGGCATTCCGCTGGTGGCGCGCCGCCTGCTGGACGCGGGCAAGCTCGACGGCGACTGCCTGACCGTCACCGGACGCACCTTGGCCGAGGAGGTCGGGGACGCGCCGGAGACGCCGGGCCAGGAAGTGGTGCGGTCCGTGTCCGAGGCGCTGAAGCCCACCGGCGGGCTCGTGATCCTCAAGGGCAACCTCGCGCCCGAGGGCTGCGTGGTCAAGGTGGCCGGGCACGAGCGCACGCGCCACAGCGGACCGGCGCGGGTGTTCGACCGCGAGGAGGACTCCTTCAAGGCGGTGCAGAACGGAGAGATCAACGCGGGCGACGTGGTGGTGATCCGCTACGAGGGTCCCATGGGCGGCCCGGGCATGCGCGAGATGCTGGGGGTCACCGCGGCCCTGGTGGGCGCCGGGCTCGGGGAGTCCGTGGCGCTGCTCACCGACGGCCGCTTCTCCGGCGCCACCCATGGCCTCATGGCCGGCCACGTGGCTCCCGAGGCCGCCCGGGGCGGCCCCATCGCCGCGGTGCGGGACGGCGACACCATCACCTTCGACGTCGACGCCCGGCGCCTCGACGTGGAGATTTCCGAGGAGGAGATGGACAAGCGCCTGCGGGAGTGGAAGGCGCCGGAGCCGCGCTACGCCAGCGGCGTCATGGCCAAGTACGCCAAGCTGGTGTCGTCGGCCTCGGAGGGTGCGGTCACGAGGTAAGTGGATGCGCGGAACCGTCGCCACGTCATAGTGCAGAGCGTCATTCCCGCGGAAGCGGGAATCCAGGCGGGGTGAGGCGGGGAATACGCCCGTTCGGCCCCTCCGTACCCATGACCCATGGATTCGCGCTTCCGCGGAAATGACGTATTCGTAACGTCTTCGCCGGGAGGGTTTTGACACGGACTGGAAAGCGGAAAGCCCGGCGGGGGGTGGGGAGAGCCGCCGGTCTATTTTCAAGGAGGTTGCCATGGCCAAGTACAACAAGATGTCCATGCCCCTGAAGGACGTGAAGGACAAGGAGTTCTTGTCGCAAAGGCTCAAGTGTGAGGGGGTCGGTTTCGGTATCGTGCGCATCAAGCCGGGCAAGGGCGCGGAGTACGTGCACCAGCACGAGGTTCAGGAAGAGGTGTTCATGACCCTCAAGGGCGACGGCACCATCATCCTGGACGGCCGCCGGATTCCCATGCCCGAGGGCACCGTCATCCGCGTGAGCCCGGAGGTGAACCGCGCCATCGGCAACGATTCAAAGCGGGACGTGGTGTTCCTGTGCATGGGCGCGGTCCCGCCGAAGGACTTCCCCTTGGGCGGCCGCACGCTGTTGGGTGACGGCATCCCGCATCGGGACAAGGTGCCGCGCTGGAAGAAGGCGTAAGCGGAAACGAATTGCAGCATCTCAAGAACTGGTCGCTGACCTATCCCGACCGGCGCCATGGGGTGCTGGCGCCCGCCTATGACTTCGTTTCGACCGTCGCCTACATTCCCGACGGCGAGGCGGCCCTCAACTTCAGCTGCACCAAGCGGTTCGATCAGTTCTCGGAAGACGAGCTCTCTCATCTCGCCGCCAGGGCACGCCTGCCGCAAAGACTCGTCCTCGAGACCGCGCGCGAAACAGTGGAACTGTTCCGACAGTACTGGCGCGCGGAGAAGGCAAGTCTACCGCTGGAAGCAAGCGTCGTCGATGCCGTCGAAGCACACCTCCGGACGGTCCCCATCGCCTGAACCGGCAACCGCCGTCATCCATTGATCCCTCGCGGCGCTCGTACTAACATGGACGCCACGATTGGTTGTTCGGGAGGCCCTCCATGAGCAAGCGCGAACACGATCTCGATCGCGAAGTCGTCGTCGAAACCAAGAAGAAGCTCCAGCGGCCGTCGCTCTTCAAGGTGCTGCTGCACAACGACGACTACACCACCAAGGAGTTCGTGGTGCAGATCCTGGAGTACGTCTTCAACAAGGAGAACACGGAGGCCGTGCAGATCATGCTGCACGTGCACCGGAACGGCATCGGCGTGGCCGGGGTCTATCCCTACGAGGTGGCGGAGACCAAGGTGAAGACGGTGGACAGTCTGGCGCGCCAGTACGAGTATCCACTCAAGTGCTCCATCGAAGAGGAATGACGTGATCACCAAGAACCTGGAGGCGGTGCTCAAGGCGGCCTACGACGAGGCCAAGAACCGGCGGCACGAGTTCGTTTGCGTCGAGCACCTGTTGTGGGTGCTGCTCGACGACCCGCACGCCAGCGAAGTCATCCTTCACTGCGGCGGTGACCTCGACCGTTTGCGGCGGGAGCTGGAAGAGTTCTTCGAGACGCGCATGGAGACGCTGCCCGAAGGGACGGAGAAGGAGCCGGAGCAGACCCTGGGCTTCCACCGCATCGTCCAGCGCGCCTTCATTCACGCGCAGACCTCCGAGAAGGCCGAGATCCAGGGGAGCGACTTGCTGGTGGCCCTGTACCGCGAGCAGCAATGCTACGCGCGCTACCTGCTGGAGGCGCAGGACATCAGCCGCTTCGACCTCATCAACTACATCTCCCACGGCGTCTCCAAGCTGCCGGAGGAAGAGCCGCAGCACATTCCCGGGGGCGAGGAGGACGAGGAAGCGGGGCAGGGGCCGCAACGCGATCCGCTGGAGGTCTTCACCACCGAACTGGTGGAGAAGGCGTCCAAGGGACTCCTGGACCCGCTCATCGGCCGCAACAACGAGATCGCCCGCACCATCCACGTGTTGTGCCGGCGGCGCAAGAACAACCCCATCTACGTCGGCGACCCGGGCGTGGGGAAGACCGCCATCGCCGAGGGACTGGCGCTGCGCATCCATGAGGAGAAGGTACCGGAAGTGTTGTCGGACACGCGCATCTACGCCCTGGACATGGGCGCGGTGCTGGCCGGCACGAAGTTTCGCGGCGAGTTCGAGGCACGGCTGAAGGGTGTCATCACGGCGCTCAAGGACAAGCCCGGCGCGGTGCTCTTCATCGACGAGATCCACACCGTGGTGGGCGCCGGCGCCACCAGCGGCGGTTCGCTGGACGCCTCCAACATTCTGAAGCCGGTGCTGGCGTCGGGCGAGATCAAGTGCATCGGCTCCACGACGTACCACGACTACCGGAGCTACTTCGAGCGCGACCGGGCGCTGTCGCGGCGGTTCCAGCGCATCGAGGTGCCGGAGCCCAGCATCGACGAGACCGTCAAGATCCTGCAGGGGCTGAAGCCTCACTATGAGAAGCACCACGGCGTGACCTACAGCCAGCCGGCGCTGCGCACCGCGGCCAAGCTCTCGGCCAAGCACATCAACGACCGCTTCCTGCCGGACAAGGCCATCGACGTCATCGACGAGGTGGGCGCGTCGGTGCGGATCCTGCCGCCGGAGAAGCGCAAGAAAACCATCGGACCCAAGGACGTGGAGCAGATCGTCGCCACCATGGCGAAGATCCCGCCGCGCAGCGTCTCCAGCTCCGACAGGGAGCAGCTCGGCAACCTGGACCGGGACATGAAGCTCGTGGTCTTCGGCCAGGACGAGGCCATCGACGCCTTGGCCAGCACCATCAAACTGTCCCGCTCCGGCCTGGGCCAGCCCGAGAAGCCCACCGGCTGCTTTCTCTTCTCCGGTCCCACGGGCGTGGGCAAGACCGAGGCGGCCAAGCAACTCGCCCAGATCATGGGCATCGAGTTCCTGCGCTTCGACATGAGCGAGTACATGGAGAAGCACACGGTGTCGCGCCTGCTGGGCGCCCCGCCGGGCTACGTCGGCTTCGACCAGGGCGGCCTCCTGACCGACGCCATCCGCAAGACGCCCTACGCGGTGCTGCTGCTCGACGAAATCGAGAAAGCGCACCCCGACCTGTTCAACGTGCTGCTGCAGGTCATGGACCACGCCACGCTCACCGACAACAACGGCAAGAAGGCCGACTTCCGCAACATCATCCTGATCATGACCACCAACGCGGGCGGCCGGGAGATGAGCGGCACCGCCCTGGGCTTCGCCCACAACTCCAACGTGGGCAAGGGCAGGGAAGCCATCGAGAAGATGTTCAGCCCCGAGTTCCGCAACCGCCTGGACGCCACCATCTTCTTCAACTCCCTGAGCCCCGTGGTCATCGAGAAGGTCGTCGACAAGTTCATCACCCAGCTCGACGCCCAGTTGAACGAGCGCAAGGTCACCATCCAGCTCGAACCCGCCGCGCGCACCTGGCTCGCCGAGCGCGGCTACGACCCCCAGTTCGGCGCCCGCCCCATGGCCCGCCTCATCGACAACGAGATCAAGAAACGCCTCGCCGACGAGATCCTCTTCGGCCAACTCCAGAACGGCGGCCGCGTCCGCGTCGACGAAAAGGACGGCGAGCTGGTGTTCGAGTACGAGGTGTGACGGCGGGTTTCACGGCTTCCTGGTCGCACTAGATGAGATCCGTGGGAGTCGGCTCGGCCGGCGTAATCTTGTCCAGCTCGCTCCTGAGTCCTTGCTCCATCCGCCAAAGATCGTGGTTCTGCTGCATCCTGAGCCAGAGTCCGGGACCGTTGCCCACGAGTCTCCCGATCCGTAGCGCCATCTCCACCGTAACGGCGTGAGTGCAAGCCAGGATTCTGTGCAATTGCTGACGCGACACGCCAAGCCGTCGGGCTGCCTCGCTGACCGACAAGCCGAGTGCGGGAAGAACGTCCTCGCGCAATATCTCACCCGGATGTATCGGCGGGCGTTCGAGGGGGCGTTTGACCAAGTACTCTGTCATGCGTTCTCCTAATGGTACTGTTCAAGATCCACTCGCAGGGCCTCACCGTCCTGCCAGGCGAATGTGATGCACCAGGGACCGTTGACATGGACACTGTATCGCTCCGGTATTCCGTGGAGACGATGTAGGTTGAAACCCGGCATGTTGATTTCGTCCAATGTTTCGGCCTGATCCAGAATTTCCAGCCGGCGCAGGCAACGCACCTGAAGGGTCGGTTGAACATGGCGGCTGCGGCCCCGTTGGAAGAGTTCAGCGAGCCCTTTGTGACGAAAGCTCTGGATCATGTCGGACTGTAGCATGACCTGTTACAGTGTCAAGGCTCGCCAAGGGATAGAGTGCAGGAGGAAGCGAGTATGGAACGACTCGGGGGCGAGAAACGCACAGGCCTCTTCGAACTCCATGCGGACGCCCCTAGGCGAGCCGATTGGACCGTGTTCGGACGCGTGCCGCACACGGATCGCCGGGGTTTTCTCAAGGGAGCCGGTTTTGCGGCCATGGCGGCGGCGGTCGGCGCAGCGATGCCCTTTCACCGTTACATGCCGGCCGGCTTCATGCCGGAAGCGCTTGCCGCCGGTCCGGTGGGAATCGAGGGCAAGGACGGTCTCACGGTACTCGGCGCGCGGCCGCTGAACGCGGAGACTCCGCCTCATCTGCTTGACGACGAGGTGACCCCTACGGTCCGGCACTTCATTCGGAACAACGGTATCGCTCCGAAGCAGGTGGACGCGGGGACTTGGCGTCTTCGGATCGATGGTCTCGTGCACCGGCCGATGGATCTGAGCATCGAGGATCTGAGGAGACGTTTCGAGGTGGTGAAGCGCCGGCTGACCATCGAATGCGCCGGCAACGGGCGGGCGTTCTTCGAGCCACGCGTGGGCGGCAACCAATGGACGCTGGGCGCGGTGGCCTGTTCTGAATGGACGGGTGTTCGCCTCGCCGACGTCCTGAAGGCGGTGGGCGTGAAGGACAACGTTGTCTACACCGCGCATGTGGGGGCGGATACGGATGTCTCCGGCGCGAGGGGAGAGCTACCGCTCTCCCGCGGGGTGCCCATCGAGAAGGCGATGGAACCGGGCAACCTCATCGCCTTCGGCATGAACGGCGGGCCGTTGCATCCGATGAACGGGGCGCCGCTACGGTTGGTGATCCCTGGCTGGCCGGGGTCCTGCTCGCAGAAGTGGCTCACGCGCATCTGGCTGCGTGACGTGGTGCACGACGGGGCCAAGATGACAGGGAGCTCCTACCGCGTTCCGGAGTATCCGATCGCGCCCGGCGAAATGGTGCCGGACAGCTCCATGGCCTTCATCGGCTCCATGCCTGTGAAATCCCTGATCACGACCCCCGGGAACGGGCTGTCGATCAACGGCCGGAGCCTGTCGGTGGCGGGGCACGCCTGGGCGGGCGACAACGAGGTGGCGCGCGTCGACGTGTCGACCGATTTCGGGGCTTCCTGGCAGCGAGCCGCGCTCGGGCGGCCGGCCAACGGGTATGCGTGGCAGCGGTGGTCGGCGAGGCTGGAGTTTCCCGGCCAAGGCTATTACGAGGTCTGGGCCCGGGCCACCGACGACAAGGGAACCAGCCAGCCGTTTGCCATCGCGTGGAATCCCAAGGGCTATCTCAACAACGCGATGCACCGTATCTTCGTGCGCGTGAGTTGAGCACGGCTCGGGAGCCGCACGGGCCTTGACTAATCCCTCTCCTCCTTCTTCAGCGGGCTCCCGTCCAGCAGATACTCCTGCCGCGCCAGCGTCTCCGACCGCTCTTCCCGAAGATAGCGCTCCAGGGCCTCCCGGAAGCGCTTGTTGCTGACGTAGTGGGCGCTGTAGGTCTTGGCGGCTTCCAGGCCGCGCAGGGTCTTGAAGCTGCCGCCGGCGCCGGCCTCGAAGCGGACCAGCGATTCGTCGATGCAGTGCTCGATGGCGGCGTAGTAGCAGACGTTGAAGTGCAGGTAGCGGTGCTCCTCGAAGGAGCCCCAGTAGCGGCCGTAGAGGGCGTCGGGGCCGCGGATGTTGAAGGTGCCGGCGATGATGCGGCCGTCGCGTTGGGCGACGATGGGGCAGAGGAACGGGTAGGGCCGCTTCAGCAACTCGTCGAAGAAGCGGCCCTTCAGGTACTGGTGGCCGTAGTAGAGGCGGTCGATGTGGTGCTTGTACAGCTCGAACATGGTGCGCTGAATATCCGGGGTGATCTCGTCGTAAGGGAGCGCGCGGATCTGGATGCCCTGGTTGTCCAGCTCACGTCGCTCGCGCTTGATCTTGTTGCGGCGGTCACTCCGGAAGGCGCCCAGGTAGTCGTCGAAGGTGTCGTAGTCGCGGTTCTGCCAGTGGAACTGGAGCCCGATCTTGGGGATGAAGTCGAGGTCCTCCAGCGCTTCCATCTCGTCCTGGTCGCAGAAGTTGATGTGGATGGACGACAACTCGTTGCCGCGGCAGATCTCCACCAGCGCCCGGCCGAGCACGGCGATGATGCCTTCGCGGTTGACGCCGGGGGCGGTGAGGAAGCGCGATCCCGCCACCGGTGTGAAAGGCACGCCCACGAGCATCTTGGGATAGTACTGGATGCCCGCCTGCATGGCGTACGAGGCCCACTGGTGGTCGAAGACGAACTCCCCCATGCTGTGGGACTTGAGGTACATGGGGCAGGCGCCGAGGATGTCCTTGCCCCTCTCGACCACGAGGTGGTGCGGCGCCCAGCCGGTCTTGTCGCACACGCAGTCCGTGGCCTCCAGGCTGTCCAGCCAGTCCCAGCGCATGAACGGCGAACCGTCGCGCACCAACGAGTCCCACGCCTCCCGCGACACCCCGTTGATGCGCCGGACGATGCGGACCGCGAGTTGTTCCTCCCCCATGGCCCCACCTTCTTGCCAGAAGCACCCGATCAGGTCTAGGTGTCTGTCGGAGTAGTTGCGTCGTACCAGGAACAGGCGACCGGGTGGTCGCCCTACAGGGCCGCCGAAGCACAGGCGCTCGGTCAGGAAGGACAGTGACTCTTTTCGCCCTCGGCCTCCTCCTGGCGGCCGCCTTCATCCACGCCACCTGGAACCTTCTGCTGAAACGAGCCGAGGGCGGCCCGGTGTTCCAGTGGCTGTTCGCGGTGCTGTCCGTGGTCCTGTACCTGCCCGCGGTGCTGGCCTTGAGCTGGTATCGTCCCATTGCCGTGGACGCCACCGTGGTCGCGGTGATCGCCGGCAGCAGCGTGCTGCACACGCTCTATTACACGGTCCTCCAGCGCGGCTACCGCGCCGGCGACCTGTCGGTGGTCTATCCGCTGGCGCGGGGTACCGGGCCTTTCCTGGCCGTCATCGGCGCGATGCTGCTTCTCGGGGAACGTCCCCCGGCCGGCGTCCTCGTTGGCGGGACATTCATCATCCTGGGTGTCTTCGTGCTCAGTGGCGGGGGCGGGTGGGCCCGTGCCCAAAGGCCGTCGCGGCCGGCGGTGTTGTACGGTCTGGCCACCGGCGTGGTGATCGCCAGCTATACGCTGTGGGACAAGAACGCGGTCACCGCGATGTCCATCGCGCCCTTGCTGCTGGATTGGGGCACCAACTGCGGCCGCTCCGTGTTGCTGGCGCCGGTGGCCTTGCGCCGCCGGCGGGAGTTGCGCGGCGCCTGGCGGGACCACCGGCGCGAGGCCCTGGGCGTGGCGCTGCTGAACCCCCTGGCCTACATCCTCGTGCTGACGGCGTTGCAGATCACCCCGGTGAGCCACATCGCGCCCGCGCGCGAGATCAGCATCCTGGTGGGCGCGCTCATGGGGATACGTCTCCTGGGCGAGGGAAGCGCCAGGGTCCGGTTGCCGCCCGCGGCAAGCATGACCCTGGGCCTGATCCTGATCGTGATGAACGGGTCCGCGCCGTAGCGGACGGGTCCGTTAGTTGACGGTCACGTACCGCGCCAGGCGGGAGGCCTCCGGCTCCGAGGCGTGCTTGCCGATCTTCGCCCGGAAGTCGTCGATGTCGGCGAAGGGACGAGCCTGCTTGAGTGCCTTGAGCAGCGCGTCGGTGAGGCCCGGAATCGTCATGAGCGCCGCATCGCCGGCCTTGTTGGCGTCCATGGGCACGAACACGTACTGCTCCAGGCGCGCCACCTCGGCGTCGTCGACGTACTTGCCGATCTCCCGCCGGAACTCCGCGATGCCCCGGTAGGGCCTGTATTCCTGAAACTCCCAGGTCATGCGCCGCCCGACGCCCGGCACCATGCGGATGGAGGCGACGCTGGCCGTGTTGAGATTGATGGGAAGGAACAGCCGCGCGTAGAGGGCCTTGCGCTGTTCGGCGCTCAGTCCCGACGCGAGCGTCTTGTCCAGGGCATCCATATCCGGATACGGCCGGCCCGCGACAATGCGGCCGGCCAGGTCCGGGTTCACCCCGGGCAAGCCGGCCAGCGCCGCGGCGGTGGCCGTGTTGGGGTTCAGGACCCCCGTGTTCTTGCCCACCTGGGCGCGGGTGTCCGGAGCGGTGGCGAGGGACAGTGCGATTGCCATGACCAGCAGTGTTGCCAGCCGGATGTTTCGAGTGTTCACGGTTGCTCTCCTTCCGCTTCGTACGATAGCCGTTTCGGGTTGAAGACAGGGTGTCGGAACGCGTACAGAAGTCCCAGCAAACCCAGTTGCATCATCGTGCCGGGCGCCAGCGCCGGCATCGCGCCGGTCATGGCCTCGCGGAACAGCTCCAGGCCGGCCATCGCCGGGCTCATCTCCAGCTCGAATTCCACGTTGCTCTCGTAGTGGTGCCAGATCCCCACCGGCCCCGCGAGGACGGACAGGGCCATCAGCACCTGAAAGACCCGCAGGCTCCACCGCGTGCGTTTCCTGATCCAGACGCCGGTGGCCACCAGGCCGGAAGCCAGGAGGATCAGTGGGATCCACTGCTCGAAGTCCTCCGTATGACCGAGGAGAAACAACTCCACACCCGTCCCGAGCATCCCGAGCACGAGAATCAGGAGCAGCAGGCGGCGGAACAAGGACTCGTTCTGGAGAATGCTTGCCACGAGAATTGGACGCTCCTTACCGCCGGCGCTTCCGGAAGCTGGGGTCGGGCGTGCCTTTCCAGCAGCGGGCGACAAACGGGTAGCCCTCGGTGATGAAATAGGCGTAGGAGCCGTCTGGGAACTCCGGGGACCGGATCACGGCGCCGTTGCATTCATCCAGATCGCCGCTGCCGGCGACGTATTGCCAGTCCTGCACGAAGGCCCCGTCATGGGCGCCGTCGGGGGCGTCCCCGCTTGGGCGCGCGCCGGGCTTGAGCCGGTAGGAGCTCCGGATCTTCCGCACGCCGTTCCCGAGGTCCCCCGTGACCGCGTAGACCGGATAGCCGTCGGCGGCCCAGCCGATCAGGGGCGAATGCGCATCGGCCTTCCAGCCCAGCCGCTGCATCAGGCCGGTGGGCAGTGCGTGGTAGTGGTAGGCGCCGGTGCGCTGAACGTGCGCGTGGTTGGCGTCCAGCCCCAGCCGTACCGCGCCGCCGAGGGCGTCGTAGTTCCAGCCGCCGCGCTCGCCGTGCCAGAATTCCGCGGTCGGCGCCTCGAACGGCACGCCGTTGACCGCCACGCCCCAAAGCCAGCGACGCGACCGGGTCGTCCTGCCCGCCGGCGCCGGCTCGGTGGTGACGGTGAACGCGTAGTCCTGCGGCGTGATGGTGTGAGGATTGCCGCGGTTCGGGAAGGTTCCGACCCGGTGCGCCGGGATGCCGTTGGAGCGGATGGTCCGGGTGGTGCCGGACACTTCGATGGACGCCTTCGGCGGGCCGGCCGTCTCGTTGGCGGGCACGAGCCTTACCGCGGCGCTTTCCGTTGCGACGTGGAAGCGGGCCGGCCGTCTTCCTTCCCGTTGAGCCATCGCCGTCACCGCGAGCAGCATCGCGGTCAAACCTACGACAGCACAGACAAACGGTTTCATGAGCATTAGACCGAACGGGGTTCCTGGGGAACGGGCTGTGTGAGACTGATTGGATACCGGAACGGTACCGATGCTTGTAGCGTCATTCCCGCGGAACAGGCTGTGTCAAAACACTATTTCAGCGAGGCAATCCCCCCGATTCGTCATTCCCGCGGAAGCGGGAATCCAGGGGTGGCGAGGCGGGGAAACGCCCTTGTAGTGCCCCACCACCACCCCTGGATTCCCGCTTCCGCGGGAATGACGAATCGGCGGGCGGCGCCAATCCTTGTCCGGGCGACGTTTTGACACAGCCTGGAAAGCGGGAATCCAGGTGGGGTGAGGTGGGGAAACGCCGCTGTAGTGCTCCGCCACCGCCCCCGGATTCCCGCCCCCGACCGGAGTCGGGGGCGAGCTTGCACGGGAATGACGGAGGAAGGCGCTGAAATGACGAATGCCGGACGGCGCCGGGTTTAAGCGTTCGCGGCCAGTTGCCGGAGCACGTACTCCAGGATGCCGCCGTGGCGGTGGTACGACAGCTCGGCGGGTGTGTCGATGCGGCAGGTCACCTGGAAGGTGGTCACCTTTCCTTCGGCGCTTGTCGCGGTGACCTGCAGTTGCTTGCGCACGCTCAGGCCGTCGGCCACGCCAGCGATGTCGTAGGTCTCGAACCCGGTGAGCCCCAGCGACTCGGCGTTCTCACCCTTCATGAACTCCAGGGGCAGGATGCCCATGCCGATGAGGTTGCTCCGGTGGATGCGCTCGAAGCTCTCGACGATGGCGGCCTTGATGCCCAGGAGCCGCGGCCCCTTGGCGGCCCAGTCCCGGGACGATCCGGTGCCGTACTCCTTGCCGGCGATGACGATAAGCGGGATGCCTTCTTCCTGGTACTTCATGGCGGCGTCGAAGATGGACAACTGCTCGTTGTCGGGCTGGTGTACGGTAAAGCCGCCCTCGGTGCCCGGGGCGATCTGGTTCTTGAGCCGCACGTTGGCGAAGGTGCCGCGCATCATCACCTCGTGGTTGCCCCGGCGCGCGCCGTACTGATTGAAGTCCTTGGGCTCCACGCCGTGTTCGGTGAGGTAACGGGCGGCCGGGCCGTTCCGCTCGATGGAGCCGGCCGGGGAGATGTGGTCGGTGGTCACCGAATCCCCCAGCAGTGCCAGCACCCGCGCTCCCTTGATGTCGCCGGGCGCGGCCGGCTCCGCGGGCATGTCGGCGAAGAACGGGAGTTCCCGGACATAGGTGGAGTCCGGGTCCCAGGCGAACAGCTCGCCCTCCGGCACCGGCATGCTCCGCCACATGTCGTCGCCCTCGAAGACGTTGCTGTATTCCTTCCGGAAGGCATCGGCGGTAACGCCCCTGGCCACCTCCGCACGCACCTCCTCGGGGCTGGGCCAGATGTCCCGCAGCATCACCGGCTGGCCGTCGGAGTCCTGGCCGATGGGATCGTTGTAGAGGTCTACGTCCATGTTGCCGGCGATGGCGTAGGCCACCACCAGGGGGGGCGAGGCGAGGTAGTTGGCGCGGATGTGGGGATGGATGCGGCCCTCGAAGTTCCGGTTGCCCGAAAGCACGGCGCTGGTCACCAGGTTGCCTTCCTGGATGGCGTTGCCGATGTTCTCCGGCAGCGGTCCGCCGTTGCCCACGCAGGTGGTGCAGCCGTAG
>JAPOPM010000212.1 GCA_026712905.1 Deltaproteobacteria bacterium | reverse complement strand
TACCCGACCCTGGGCCTCCGCCTGTTCGCCCTGGAGGACGCGGAGCTTCAGGAAGCCTGCTTCGAGCTCGCCAACGACTGGCTCATCGACTACTGCAAGGTGCACCCCCACAAGCTCGTGGGCGTGCCGTCGATCTCGCTTTACAACATCGACAACGCCATCAAGGAGCTGGAGCGCTGCAAGAAGGCCGGGCTGGTGGGCTGCCTCATATGGCAGGTGCCGCCGGACCACCTCCCCTTCACCAGCGACCACTACAACCCGTTCTGGGAGGCGGCCCAGGATCTGCAGATGCCCGTCAACCTGCACATCCTGACGGGGTTCAACTACAGCCGGTACGACAGGGAAGGCCTGGACGTCTACCGCATGACCGTCAACCAGAAGCTGGCGGACGCCGCCAACACCCTGTTCGAGCTGGTCTTCGGCGGCCCCATGTCCAACTACCCGGACCTCAAGTTCGTGTACGTGGAGAACGAGATCTCGTGGATCCCGTTCTACCTCCACGAGTGGGACAAGTACTTCAAGCGCCACGCCACCAAGGCGCCGCTGCCGCACATGAAGAAGCTTCCCAGCGAGTACTGCAACGAGCAGTTCTACGCCACTTTCTTCAGCGATCCCACCGGCGGCCGGCTGCTGGACTGGTGGGGCAGCGAGACCTGCATGTGGTCCAACGACTACCCGCACGCGGCGTCCACCTGGCCGCATTCGCGCCAGGTCATCACCGACGAGCTCGGGCATCTGCCGCCGGACATCTTCCGCAAGGTCGTGCGCGAGAACGTGCTGAAGCTCTATGACCTCAAGCTGGAGGGGGTCAACGCCTGAGGAGACTTTGATCAAGGTGGCGCCCTGAGCGAAGCGAAGTCGAAGGGCCCCATCCCGGAAAGAACACGAAGCGTTCGAAAGGAGATCAACATGGAAGCACTCGCCGAGAAACAAGAAGAGGTCCAGGAAAGGCCCAAGGCCTACCGGTACTCGCTCAAGACCCCCTACATGCAGCAGGGCCGGGTCACGCAGCTCGTGGCCAAGACCGACAACATGTGGATCCACACCAAGATCAACTCCGAGGGCGGCGAGAACGCGGTCCACTGCCACCTGGACGAGGACCATTCGTTCGTCGTGCTCGAAGGCCAGATGTCGGTCTTCGACGAGAAGGGCAACGAGTTGAAGATCGACAAGTACCAGGGGATCATGATCCCCAAGGGCGCGTACTATCGCTATCTCAACACCGGCGACGGCAACCTCGTGGTGTTGCGCATCGGCTGCGGCATCGACGCCACGCCGCCGCGGGGCGACGACGCGCGCCTCGGGCCCGACGGCAAGGAGATTCCCTCCGACTCGGAGGAGAACAAGACACTGCCGCCCATCGAGATGCCCGGCAAGTTCTTCGCGGAGTCCGCGGGGTAGTCGCGGACCAGCAAGTCCGCCGTCCATAGAGAAGTCATCAGCCGGCGCTTCGGGGACCTGCCCGCACGGGAACCTCGGAGCGCCGGTATTTTTGTGCCCAGGAGCCCGACCGCCGCGCGCCGCCAACCTGTCCCGCAAGGAGGGACGTGCCCGGGCACGTCCCGGTAGCGCCTTCCCACGCCATGCTGCACCACACCGGCCAGATCCTCTACAACATCCTGCTGCCGCTGCTGCTCATGGTGGGCTTCGGCACGCTGCTCCAGCGCTACCAGACACTGAGCCTGGAGACCCTCGCGCGTGTCAGCATGTACCTGCTGGTGCCGTCTTTCCTGCTGATCAAGATCTACGACAGCGACATCCCCTGGGGCGAGATCGGGCTCATCGCGCTGGTATTCCTGATCGTCCTGGGAGCCCTGGGGGTGCTGCTGTTCACCAGCAGCCGCGCCATCGGCGCACCCAACAAGACCGTCGCCGCCGTCATCCTCGGCAGCATCGTGTTCAACGCCGGCAACTTCGGCATCCCGGTGGCCCACCTGCTCTACGTCGAAGGCGGCACGCTTTTCCAGGGCCAGCCGGACGCGGAAGCGGGCCTGCACGTGCAGGCGCTGGTGGTGATGCTCAGCAACCTGCTGGTCTGGTTCCTGGGCTACCTGGTTTTGGCCGTGGCCAGGGGCGGGCGCGCCCGCGAGGCCCTGGGCATCCTCAAGCTCCCCATACCCTATGCCTTGGTGACCTCCTTCATACTGCGGGAGATCCGCCTCCGCTCGTTCAACGGCGCGGACTTCCTGCCCGTGTGGGTGTCCTTTCCCCTGCGCTCGCTGTCCGGGGCGCTGGTGCCCATGATGCTCGTGGCCCTGGGCGCTCAGCTTGCCAAGGGCGCCCGCTGGCCCCGATGGCGGCAGGTGGCGCCCATCGCGTTCGTCAAGCTCCTGGCCTTGCCCGCGCTCGTCGGCGCCGCGGCATACGCCTTCGGCCTCTGGCCCTGGCCCGGCGCCCACCTCATCATCGGCGCCGCCGCCCCCACCGCCGTCAACACCCTCATCCTGACCATCGAGCTCGACGGCGACGCCGAGCTCACCGGCGACGTCGTATTCTGGACCACGATCTTCTCCGGCGTCACCGTCGCCGGAGTCATCGCCGTGGTGACCGCGCTGGGGGCGGCTTGATGCATTCGTGACGGGAGTGGTACTTTTACGTCTGAACCCATCGTTCGAGTGGGAAGGCGCTACACCGTACACCTCGTCATTCCCGCGGAACAGGCTATGTCATGACGTCGCCCGGACAAGAACTGGCACCAACCCCCGAGTCGTCAAAACCGGGGAAGCAGAGCCCCCCGAATCGTCATTCCCGCGGAAGCGGCTATGTCACGACGTCGCCCGGACAAGAACTGGCACCAACCCCCGAGTCGTCAAACCGGGGAAGCAGAGCCCCCTCGAATCGTCATTCCCGCGGAAGCGGGAATCCAGGGGTGGCGAGGCGGGGAAACGCCGCTGTAGTGCCCCACCACCACCCCTGGATTCCCGCTTTCGCGGGAATGACGATTCGGGGCGTGGCGTGGTGGCGATGACGATTCGGGGCGTGGCGTGGTGGCGATGACGATTCGGGGTGTGGCGTAGTGGCGTATCGTAGTGGCCACATCCCTCAACAATCACGGCGACCAAGGCTGGGAGGAACCATGAAGCTGGCAGACCAAGTAGCAGTCATCGTCGGCGGCGCCCGCGGCATCGGCGAAGCCATCGCCGGCACCTTCGCCGGCGAGGGCGCGAAAATCGCCCTTGTGGATCTGGAGAGGACGCAGACCGAGCTGGACGGCGTCGTTCAAGCCATCCGGGAGAAGGGCGGCGAGGCGGTGGCCATCACGGCCGACGCCACCGACCTGGCGCAGGTGGAGCGAATGGTGGCGGACGTGGTGGCGCGCTGGGGCCGGCTGGACATCCTCGTCAACAGCGTCGGCTTCCGCGGCCCCATGGTCGAGGTGCACGAGATCACCGAGGAGGAATGGGACAACGTCCTCAACGTCAACCTCAAGGCGATCTTCCTCTGCTGCAAGGCCGCGCTCAAGGTCATGATCGAACAGAAACGCGGCAGCATCGTCAGCATCTCCGGCACTGCCGGACGCGAGGGCATGGCGCTGCGCGGTTCCCTGTGCGCCGCCAAGTGGGGCCTCCTGGGACTGACCCAGACCATCGCCAAGGAGGCCGGCCCCTCGGGCGTCCGCGCCAACATCATTTGCCCCGGCGGCATGGACGAAGCCGACCTGCGGGAGATGTACCACGACCGCGCCAAGGGCCTCGGCGTCTCCTTCGAGGAGTTGTGGGAGGGCGTCCTGGCCCACACCCCGCTACGGAAGCACGCACTGCACGAAGAAGTGGCCAACGCCGCCCTGTTCCTCGCGTCGAGCGATTCGTCGCACACCACCGGCGAGGCGTTGAACGTGTCGGGCGGGCGCTTGATGTCCTGACCCGCGCGCCCCGTGGCTCGCGGCTCCACTCCCAGGGGACAGGAGCTTGGTCGATCCAGATTAAGATGCGACACCTCCTCGCCACAGCCTTGCCCGCATTGCTTCTTGCCCTCTCACTCCCGGGGCCGGGGGTGTACGCCAATCCCCACGTGTGGGTCGAGGCCAGGATGGCGTTCGAGCTCGAGGACGACAGGGTCAAGGGGCTCGCTTTCGTGTGGCGCTTCGACGAGTACTACAGCTCCCACACGATCCGGTCGTACGACCGGGACCGCGATGGCGCGTTGGGGCACGCGGAGATACAGGAGCTTCGTGCGGGTACGTTCGATCCGCTTGGCCGGTCCGGATACCACGTGCACGTGTGGGCGTCGGGCCGGCGACACGAAGGCTACTCCGTCGATCGCTTCACGGCGAGAATCGAACAGGAACGGCTCGTCATCGAGTTTTCCTTGCCACTGACACCGCCCGCCGACCCGAGTGACGGCCCCGTCATCGTCAGTCTGTTGGATCCCAAGAACGTGGTGGACTTCCGTTTCCCCACATCGGGCTTCCTGGGAGTGGTGGGCGAGTTGAAACCGACCTGCAAGTTTCGGATCGCGCGCGGCAAGGGTGAGCAGGCCGGCCATCCTCGGCCCGTGACGCTCAGATGCGGAGGCTGAATTGTGACGATGGAACCGCTGCAAGGGAACCGCAGTCGGACACTGGCCGCATGGCTGGTGCTGGCGGGCATGCTCGCGGGGCTGATGGTCGCGCCGCTCGTGTTCCCGCAGACGCGGGGCGTGACGCCGGAAGTCGAAGTCGTCGAGGACGACGCCGGTGCGTTCGCGACGCTCACCGCAACCATCAAGGAGTTTCAACGCCGCGCCAACGCCGAGATCGCTACCTACATGAAAGCCATCGAGCGCGGTGACGACCTTGGGGTTTTCTTCCTCGGTCTCGCCATCGCGTTCGCCTACGGCATCTTCCACGCGTTCGGGCCGGGACACGGGAAATTCGTCATCGTTTCGTACTTCCTCGGACGGGAAGCGCGAGTAATGCGCGGCGTCGTCATGTCCGCGCAGGTCGCGATCGTTCACGTCATCGCGGCCGTCATCATCGTCTGGCTCGCGGACACGGTCCTCCGCGCCGGCTTTGGGATGGGACTGTCCGAAGTGCCGGGCGTACGTGCCGGGAGCTTTCTCATCATCGTCGGCATCGGCCTGTACATGCTGTACCGGGCCGCGCAAACGTCAAGAAGTGCGGTCCCCGAAGGCGGCGCCGCTCCTGAACGCAGCCACGGCCATGAGGGTTCACACCGCCATGGTCACGGTAGCGACCACGACCATGGCCGCGGCGGCAGGCTCGAAGGCGGCCTCGTGGCCCTGGCGGCGGGCATGGTCCCATGCCCGGGAGCCGTTCTGATCATGCTGTATGCGGTGGCGAACGACATGATCTACCCAGGGTTCCTGCTCGTGGCCGCGATGTCGCTCGGCATCGGGTCGTCAATCTGCGCGGTGGGAGTCGGAGCCATTCTCGCCAGGCAGGTTGCCATGCAGCTAATGGAACGGTCGGGAAGCAGCCGGCGCGCAGCCGCCCTGCGCACGACCATGAACTACGCCGGAGCCACATTCGTGACCCTCGTTGGACTCGCGTCCTTCATCGCGTTTCTCGACGTGCCGCTGGGCTGAGGTGGAGGTCGGTCCGAGGCAGGCTATACGTTCACCCGCTTCATGTCCCGTGTCCGGTTACCTGCGGCGGCCCCGTAGGGAAGGATGCCGTCGAGCCGGCGCAGGTCCTCGTCCGTCAACTCCACCTCGACAGCCTTGACGTTCTCCTCCAGGTGCTTGCGGCTCTTGCTGCTGGGGATGGGGAAGATGTCCGGGCCCTGGGCCATGAGCCATGCCAGCGCGAGCTGGGTGGTGGTGATGCCCTTGTCCCTGGCGACCTCGTCTACCTGGGCCAGCAGCTCCAGGTTGCGCTCGATGTTGCCGGGCTGGAGGCGGGGCTGGTTGCGGCGGCCGTCGCGTTCGCCCAACTCGTTCAGGCTGCGAACGGCGCCGGCGAAGAAGCCGCGGCCCAGGGGCGAGTAGGCCATGAGGCCCATGCCGAACTCGCGGCAGGCCTCGATGTTGCCCTGCTCGGGGTCCCGGGACCAGAGCGAGTACTCGATCTGGAGCGAGACGATGGGGTGGACCTTCCGGGCGCGGCGGATGGAGTCGGCGCTGGCCTCGGACAGGCCGATGTAGCGGGCCTTCCCCTGTTCCACGAGACGCGCCATGCCGCCCACCGATTCCTCCACCGGAACCTCGGGATCGATGCGGGACATGCAGTACATGTCCAGGCAATCGATGCCCAGCCGCTGGAGGCTTTCCTCGCAGGTCTGGACCAGGTACTTGGGCGAACTGCCGCCGTCGAGGCCGGTGCCGTCCGCGGCCCGGGGGCTGCCGGACTTGGAGTGGATCACCACCTGGTCGCGCCGGCCCTTGATGGCCTTGCCGATGAGCTCGTGGTTGTGGCCGTTGCCGTAGCTGGCGGAGGTGTCCAGGAAGTTGATGCCGAGCTCGAAGGCCCGGTGCAGGGCGGCGATAGACTCGTCGTCGTTGCCGGCCCCGTACATCCCGGACATGCTCAGACAGCCGAGCCCCATGGGCGACACCTGGCAGTCGGTGGTTGCGAATTGGCGGTATTGCATAGTGATTCTCCTCGTTGGCGGCCTTCAGTTCGCCTGAAGCCCGCAGCCTTTAGTGTCCCGTCCGGTGAATTCGCGCAATAATCTGCGGATTGTTTTAGCGTCGGCGGCGTTGTTCTTCCTCGCGTGGTCCCCCCCGCCGGGGCGACCGCAGGTCGCCCCTACAGGTCACGCGCCTTGCCGACGACGGAAAATCCTCCGCATCGTTTCATGCGAATTCACCGGACAGGACACTGGGCTGTGCCATTACTACGTCTTTGGGCGCGGAGAGGCAACGCGGTCCAGCGCAAGCGGTCAGGCAAGCGGGTTTCCGGAGACGATGGCGGGGAGGTCGCGCAGCGCCACGGCGGCCACGCCCTCACCGAGGGAATGGCTGGACGCGGGCCGGCCGATGACGTAGTGCGGGCCGGGGCGCCAGGGGCTGTTCGACGCGGCCAGACCGGCGCTCACCCGGAGCAGGCCGCGCGCGTCGCGCAGGGTAGGCCGCTCGCTCCACTTGCACTCCATGAAGCCGAGGACGCCGCCGGCGTCGCGCACGAAGTCCACCTCCTGGCCGCGCTGGTCGCGATAGTACCAGAAGTTGACGGGGGCGGACTCGGCCTCGTTCAGCTTGCGCATCTCCGCGAACACGAACGTCTCCCATACGGCGCCCAGGGCCGGCGACGTGAGCAGCGTGGAGGCGTCGAGCCCCAGCAGAAAGCACAGTAGCCCGCTGTCACGGAAATAGACCTTCGGCGTCTTCACCACGCGTTTGCCGAAGCTCACGTGCCAGGGTTCCAGCACGACGACCTGGCCGGACGCCTCCAGCACGCTCACCCACTCGCCGATGGTCTTCACCGCCACGCCGGTGTCCCGCGCGACGTCGCTCTTGTTGAGCATGGCCGCGGACCGCGCCGCCAGGACGCGGACGAAGCGCTCGAAGTCCCGGAGGCTCGCCACGTTGAGGATCTGGCGCACGTCGCGTTCCAGGTAGGTGGCCAGATACGAAGCGAAGAAATCCGCCGCCGGCACTTCCGGCGCGCGCCACAACTCCGGGAACTGGCCCCGGGCCATCAGACCGGCGAGGCTGGCCGCGTCGTCACCGGGAGGGGTCACTGCGTTGATCTCGTGCAGCGCCAGGTTTTCCAGCTCCACGATCCCGCAACGGCCGGCAAGACTGTCCGAGATCCCTTTCATCAGCGTGAAGTTCTGGCTGCCGGTGAGGATGTAGCGGCCCATGTCATGGCGACGCTCATCGATAGCCGCCTTCAGGTGGCGGAACAGGCCGGGCGCGTACTGCACCTCGTCGATGAGCACCGGCGCCGGATGGTGGTGCAGGAACGCGTCCGGGTTGCGCTCGGCCTGATCGGCCGTCGTGGGGAGATCGAGGGAAACGTAGTGATGATCCGGGAAGGTGGCGCGCATCAGGGTCGTCTTGCCCGCCTGCCGCGCACCGGTGACCACCACGGCCGGAAAGTGGGTCGCGAGCCGGAGTAGCCGGTCATCGATAATCCGAGGGTACTGCACCCGGATATTATGGGGTTGAAAGTTAAATTTGTCTACACAACGAGTTCAATGTCATCGGTGAGGCGAGGGCGTCCCGGCATTACCTTCCGGCACGGTTGCCGAGTCCCTACGGGTCTTCCACCACCAGGAACTGTCCCATCATGCCGTTATCCTCATGTTCCATGATGTGGCAGTGGTACATGTAGGGCACTTCCGGATCGGCGTATCGATCGAAGGGCATGATGATCCGGACGACATCGCCCGCGGGCACCAGGACCGTGTCCTTCCAACCGAGTTCCGCGCCGGTGGGCGGTTGGCCGTTGCGGTCGAGAATCTGGAACTGCACCAGGTGGATGTGGAAAGGGTGGGCCTGCCCCCCGCGATTGTCCACTTCCCATATCTCGATGTCCCCCAGCCGCACGACCTCGTCGATCCTCCCCATATCCATGATCTTGCCGTTGATGGGCGGCCCCGGACCGGGTCCGCCTCCAGCGAACCGTCCTCCCTGTGCTCCTTGTATCGGCCCTCCCAGCACCATCGGACGGGTCTTGGCGGCTCGTGCGCCATCGATGCGGGCGATGGTGTTGAGGCGCTCCGGCAGTGCGTGGGATGCGCGCTTCGCGGGCCGGGGAACGATCTTCAACAACTCCAGGTGCCCGTTGCCGATACCCCCGAAAAACGCCTCGACCGTTTCCAGCAGTCCGGCTTCCGGGTAGCTCTTCAACACCGCCTCGGCACCGTCGCTGAAGTCCACCAGTATCTCGGCGCGTTCCCCGGGAGCGAGGACCACGCGGTCGGTCTGGAGCGGTGTCTCGAGGAATCCGCCGTCCGTGGCGATCTGGTGAAACGCGCGGTTGTCGTCAAAACCGATGTAGTAGATGCGCGCGTTCGAGCCGTTCAACAGTCGGAACCGAATGCGGCGTGACTCAACCTCAAGAAACGGACTCCAGGTTCCGTTGACCAGCACGGTGTCGCCGTAAACGGCGCCTTGGTTGAGCCCGAAGCGGAACGCACCCTCGTCATCGAAGAGCCGGTCCTGGATCACGAGCGGAATGTCGTCGACGCCGTAGGTCTTGGGCAGGTCCAGCGCATCACTGTTATCGTCATCGATCCACATGAAGCCGCTGATTCCCCGGTAGACATGCCGCCCGGTGGTGCCATGCGGATGCGGGTGGTACCACAGCGGAGCGGCCTCTTGGTCGACTTCAAAGCTCGCGGTCCACGCTTCGCCGGGCTGAATCTTCTGATGCGGCGTGCCGTCCATGCGGGCGGGAACGTGCGCTCCGTGCCAATGCATGGTCGTCATTTCACCCATGCCGTTCCGGACGATCAGATCGACATCCTCGCCCCGGCGCAGTCGCACCGTCGGTCCCAGGTACGGGCCGTTGACACCCGCTGTCGGTGTTTGCTTGCCCGGCAGGAACTCCCGGGTCCCTTCTGCAACGGTCAGGTGGAACTGCCGGCGGCCTTCCACAACGGTCCCAAAAAGCTGTTCGGGAATCAGCAGTTTGTTCCGGAAGGTTAGCCCGCCGTTGGAGGCTCGAGCGAAGATCAGCCAGTAGCAGACCCCTACCGCCAACAGCACGACAACCAACAATCCCATCATGGCCCGTTTCATAATTTTCCTTCCATGGGAGAACCGCGTCGAGCGCTGGTGAATGGCGCCCTCTTGCCCGACGGCAATTCATCAGAGCTTCCCCAATTGGACGGCAGACGGTTCCGCTACGCGTTCACCCGCTTCATGTCACGGATGCGGTTCCCCGCGGCGGCGTACGGTAGGATGGCGTCGAGCCGCGCGAGGTCCTCATCCGTGAGCTTCACGCCGTCCCCGGTCAACCCAACGACAACCCGGCGCGGTGCCGCGAACGATCTGTAACGATTAATACAGATTGTTGATCCTTGAAATTGATCTGTTAATCTTTCCCTATGAGGGAATTACAGTCTTTAAGGAAACTCCTTGTCGCACCGTACGAGACCGGAACGGCCATTGTCCCCGCGCCGGACGGCACCGGGGACAGTGCGATCCGGGCCGCGGGCACGCACATCCCCAACGGCAACGCGTGTCTCGTCCGTGCATCGGTGGCGGTCTTCCTGTTTCTGCTGGCAGTCCTTGCGGAAGCGCTGCCGGTCCAAGCCCAGCGGACGGTGCCGACCGCGCCTCAGAGCGTATCCGCCACGTCGCTCAACACCCAGGTGAGGCTGAGATGGGCGGGGCCGCGGGACCACGGCGGTTTTGATCTGTTGCGCTACGAAGTGCGTCACGCTCAGGGCGAGAGCGTCCCCGACAATGCACCGTGGACACCGGTACCGGTGAGTCTCGGCACGACACGCAGGACACACGCCGTTACGTACATCGTTCACCTGCCCATCAACGTGTTGCACACTTTCGAGGTGCGGGCCGTGAACACTCACGGAGCCGGGCCGGCGGTGGAAATCCAAGTGACACCGGGTGTGCCGGTCGCTCCTTTGTACCTGTCCGCCACGGCGGGCAACCGCCAAGTGACGTTGGAATGGCAAGCGCCGACAGTGAACGGCGGTTCCGCAGTTTTGCGCTACGAAGTACGCCGCGCCCTGGGCAGGACTGTTACCGATCCTTTGTGGGGACCCCTTGATTCCTGCTGGCCACATGGTTCGGGTTGTGACGCTATCTTGAACCGGCGTTGGCCCCAGTGGATACCGGTGGGTCTCGCTACGACGCACACGGTTCGCAACCTCTCCGATGGCAAGCTGCACACCTTCGAGGTGCGGGCCGTGAACGCTCGGGGAGCCGGGCCGGCGGCGAGGGTCCGAGCGACGCCGTTGGCGACTGTGCCGACCGCTCCTCGGGACGTGTCCGCCACGCCGGGCGATGGCATGGTGACGGTGACCATGGAGCCGCCGGAGGACGACGGCGGCTCCTTTGCCCACCTCGAATGGCGTCATGGCAAGCTCTCAGGCCGAGGCCTGCACGAGAACGTTCCCTGGGTTTGGGCAGCATTCTTTCGTCGCACAGGAATGACGGTGCCACTTCGATTCTTGCACAACGGCAGGCCTTACCTCATCGAGATGCGGGCCGTGAACGATCGGGGAGCCGGACCGGTGGTGCGGGTCCTAGCGATCCCGGGCATGCCCACCCCTCTCCGGGACGTCCGCCTTACGCCGGGCAATCGCCAAGTGACGCAGACATGGAAGGCGCCGGTGGCGAACGGTGGCTTCGCGCTGTCACACTACGAAGTGCGGCACGGGCAGGGCAGCAGCCTCGTGAATGTGCCATGGAAATCGGTAGGTCTCGCTACGGAACACACCGTGACCGACCTGGTCAGCGAAACGCTGTACGCCTTCGAGGTGCGGCCGGTCAACACTCGGGGACCAGGGGTGACTTCGCATAGAAAATGGAGGACGGGCAAGGCGGCGCCGGCCGCGCCTCAGACCGTGTCCGCCACGTCGCGCAATGCCCAGGTGACGCTGAGATGGGCGGGGCCGCGGGATCACGGCGGTTTTGAGTTGTTGCGCTACGAAGTGCGCCACGCACAGG
>JAPOPM010000211.1 GCA_026712905.1 Deltaproteobacteria bacterium | reverse complement strand
TGCCGCAAGGCCGGCCTCGCGCCCGACGCCGTCGTGGTGGTGGCCACCGCGCGGGCGCTGAAGATGCACGGCGGCGTGGCGCTGGCCGCTCTCGGCAACGAGAACGTGGCCGCGGTCAAGGCGGGCGGCGCCAACCTGGCGCGCCATCTCGCCAACGTGCGGCAGTTCGGGGTGCCGGCGCTGGTGGCCGTGAACCGGTTTCCGAGCGACACGGAGGCCGAACTCCAGGCGGTGACGGAGGTCGCGGCCGCGCTGGACGTCCCCGCCCTGGTGTGCACCCACTGGGCCGACGGCGGCGCCGGCACCGAAGCCCTGGCGCGCCGGGTGGTGGAGGTTGTCGAGGCGGGAGAGGCGGACTTCCGCCCCCTGTATCCCGACGATATGCCGCTGTGGGACAAGGTCGAGACGGTGGCGAAGCGCATCTACCACGCTGGCGGGGTCACCGCCACGCCGGCGGTGCGCAACCGCTTCAAGGCGCTACAGGACGGCGGCTACGGCCACTATCCGGTGTGCATGGCCAAGACCCAGTACAGTTTCTCCACCGACCCCGCCCTCAAGGGCGCCCCGGAGGGCCACGAGGTGCAGGTGCGCGAACTGCGCCTGTCCGCGGGCGCGGAGTTCGTGGTGGCCATTTGCGGCGACATGATGACCATGCCGGGCCTGCCCAGGACGCCGGCCGCAGAGAGCATCCACGTCAACGCCCAGGGGCAGGTAGAGGGTCTTTCTTGAGGGTACTGCTCCACGTGGAGCCCGTTAGTGCGGGAACGTATCAGTCGTTACGGTTCGCGCCGAACGCGCCGGCGAGGCCCTCTCGATGGAACAGACCGCCGATTTCCTCGTGGTTGGGCCCGTAGAATTGGCCGAAGACGCCGCCCCCTCGTGAAGCAGGGAATCCTTCCGTGCCGAAGTATCCATCGCCGTGGTTGTGCAGGACATTGCCCGCGGCGAATTGTCCGCCCTCCAATGCCAGATTCTCCCAGGAAATGTTGCTGATTCGCGCCCCCGTGTCTTCACGGGTGATGCTTGCGAATTCGACGTCAACCAGAGCCGCGCGAGAGCCACCGGGGTAGGCAACCGTTACCGTGGCGTCTCCCCGGACGAAGACAGCGTCATCATCGGAAGATGATGCCATGACGCCGGCCATGACCCCCGACCACGTCCCGCTCACCGAAACGGCTGGTTTCGTCGGAGTCGGGCGCCCCATGTAGTAGGTTCTGTAGCTGAAATCGGCGTGTGGGCCTTCGTGCAGCGTCTCCACCAGGAAGAAGCCGTGTTCCATCCAGCCGCCCAGCGTCCGGCGGCTGATGAAGTGGTCTCCCATGCCGGAGCTCCGCGATTTCGTTGCCAGCGACACGGCGCGGCGTCGTTCGATGAAATCGAAACCCGAGAAATCGAGCCGCCCGTGAACGGGGCGCACGTGGTTGACGTGGATCGCGTCGGGAACCGGACAGCCCAATGCCGTGCAGGTAACGACAGCGCCGCCGAAGCTGAACGGTTCGGGAGGTTTCGTCTGTTGCGACAGCCTGTTCAGCGTACCTTCGATTTCCGCCGCGGTGGGCGTCTCCAATTCGGTCGGCCGCTCCAACTCGGCGGAGGAGCCGCCAACGCTGACTCCAGCGCCGCAGCCGCACAGCGCCGCCAGAGAAACCACGGCTATCGCGATCCGCGAGAGCCGGTTTGCTCCGCCAGGCATCTTGGCCGGGCCGATGGTCAACCCTCCTCCCCCTCCATCAGATAGCTCTGGATGAACCGGTCGATGTCGCCGTCGAGGACGGCGTCGGCGTTGCCGACTTCCAGGTTGGTGCGGTGGTCCTTGACCATGCGGTAGGGGTGCAGGACGTAGGAGCGGATCTGGCTGCCCCAGGCGATGTCCTTCTTGGCCTTGGCGTAGCTGTCCATCAACTCGCGCTGCTTCTGCACCTCGAGCTCGTAGAGCCGGGAGCGCAGGATGCGCATGGCCATGGCCTTGTTCTTGTGCTGCGAGCGTTCGTTCTGGCAGGCGGCGACGACGTTGGTGGGGAGGTGGGTGATGCGCACCGCGGAGTCGGTCTTGTTGACGTGCTGGCCGCCGGCGCCGCTGGCGCGGTAGGTGTCGATGCGCAGGTCGGACTCGTTGATCTCCACGTCGATAGTGTCGTCCACCTCGGGATAGACGAACACCGAGGCGAAGGATGTGTGGCGCCGCGAGTTGGCATCGAAGGGGGAGATGCGCACCAGCCGGTGAATGCCGGCCTCGCACTTCATGTAGCCGTAGGCGTAGTCGCCGGCGATGGTGAAGGTGACGCGCTTGACGCCGGCCTCCTCGCCCGGCTGATACTCCATGATTTCGGTCTTGTAGCCGCGCCGGTCGCCCCAGCGAAGATACATGCGCAGCAGCATTTCGGCCCAGTCCTGAGACTCGGTGCCGCCGGCGCCGGGGTGAAGGGTGACGATGGCGTCGCGGCGGTCGTCGGTGCCGCCCAGGAGCCGGCGCAGCTCCATCCCGGCCACGCTGTCGGTGACTTCGCGCAGGCGGGTTTCGGTCTCTTCCAGGGCCTCGGCGTCGTTCTCTTCCTCCGCCAGCTCCAGGAAGAAGCGCGCCTCTTCGATGCTGGTCTGGCACTTGCCGTAGTCGTCCACGGCTTCGCGCAGCAGGGACTGTTCCTTGAGGACCTCCTGGGCCCTGTCGGCGTCGTTCCAGAAGTCGGGCTTGGCGGTGAGGGTTACGAGCTCGTCGATGCGCTTCTGCTTGGTTTCGACGTCAAAGGCGCCTCCGTAGCAGTCTTAGCTTGTCCTCGAGTTGGGTCAGTTGTTCGCGTGCTTCGTCAAACATGGTGGGCTCCTGCAACGGTTGGTTTCGCAACGTCGGGTGATCGATGGTGCTACTCAATATAGCCGATGTTGCGTGGACGGCAATAACGCAGTTCCTGACTCCCGCCTTCCGGGCGGTGTCAAACTCCGCTCGGCCACGTAGCGGCGCCACCACCCCGAGTCGTCATTCCCGCGAAAGCGGGAATCCAGGAGGGGCCTTCAACTCCCTGCGCAGGCGCCGTTCCAGGGCGCGCATCTCGCGTTCGTCCTCGGGCGAGCGCTCGTGGTCGTAGCCCAGGTTGTGCAGGATGCCGTGGATGAGCAGCACTTCCAGTTCGTCTTCGAGGGTGCGGCGGCGTTGCCGCGCCTGGCGGGCGGCCTTCTCCACGGAGATGATGACGTCGCCGATGAGCCGGGGGCCGGAGGGCAACGACTCGTCCACGGGGAAGGAGAGCACGTCGGTGGGCTCGTCGCGCGAGCGATAGCGCCCGTTCAGCTCGCGGATTTCGCCGTCACCTACCAGCGCCACGCTCAACTCGCAGTCGCTTTGCTCCAGCAACCGCAGGATGCGGCGCGCCTTGGCCTTGAATCCGCGTGTCGAGACGCGTCTCGCCGGCCCGCGGCGCACGATGTCGACGGTGAGGACGCTCTCAGCCATGGTGGTCGAGGGAACAGCCCGTGCGCCGGCGGCCAGCCATCGCCGGGCCGCCCGGGTGCGCCCGGTTGCCCTAGGCGTCACCGGCGTCGCGCTCGTACGCGGTGATGATTTCCTGCACCAGGCGGTGCCGGGCCACGTCCTTCTCGGTGAAGGTGCTGAAGCGGATGCCATCGACCCCGCGCAGGATGCGCCAGGCTTCCTTGAGGCCGGAGAGCCGGCCGGCGGGCAGGTCGATCTGGGTGACGTCGCCGGTGATGACCGCCTTGGAGCCGTAGCCCAGTCGGGTGAGGAACATCTTCATCTGCTCGGGAGTGGTGTTCTGCCCTTCGTCGAGGATGACGAAGGAGTCGTTGAGGGTGCGGCCGCGCATGAACGCCAGCGGCGCCACCTCGATGCTGCCCCGCTCCAGCAGGCGCCGCGCCTTGTCGAAATCCACCATGTCGTGCATGGCGTCGTACAGCGGCCGCAGGTAGGGATTCACCTTCTCGGCGAGGTCGCCGGGCAAAAAGCCGAGCCTTTCCCCGGCCTCCACCGCCGGGCGGGTGAGGATGATGCGCGCGTAGTTGTTCTTCATCAGCTCGGACACGGCCATGGCCATGGCGAGGTAGGTCTTGCCGGTGCCCGCCGGGCCGATGCCGAAGACGATGTCGTGGCGCCGGATGGCGTCGATGTAGGCCTTTTGGGCGACGCTCTTGGGGGTGATGGTGCGCTTGTGCGACGAGATGTAGATGGTGTCGAGAAAGATCTCCTGCAGGTTGGCCCTGGCGTTGCTGCTGAGGATGCGGATGGCGTAGTCCACGTCGCTGCCGTACACGGGGTAGCCTCGTTCCAGCAGCCCGTAGAGCTGGCGCATGACCTCCTGTGCCAGCTCCGCGTCGGGCGGGTCGCCGACGATCTCCATCTCCGTGCCGCGCACCTGGAACTTCACGCCCAGCGCCCGCTGCGCGATCTTCAGGTGCTCGTCCTGGTTGCCCAGAAGCTCCCGGAAGAGCCGCGGGTCGTTGAACGCCAAGTGCGGCACCGTCAGCATGCTCTCGACAGTGGCTTGACTCACTCGGTACCTCCCAGAGACTCGCGCATCAAGAAATACCGGACACGATTTCCCGGGCCAGACGCAGCGCCTCATCGGTCTTCTGGGGCTGCTTTCCGCCCGCCTGGGCGAAGTCCGCGCGGCCGCCGCCGCCGCCGCCCACGGCGGGCGCCACCTGCTTGATGATGTTCCCGGCGTGATAGCGTCCGTCGAGTCCGCCGCCGGCCCCCGCCGCCAGCATCACGTTCGTTTCGCCGGGGCACGCGAGGAACACGAAGGCGTCGGGCATCTGCTGGCGGAGCTGGTCCACGGTCTCCCGAAGCTGTTTGGCGTCCATCCCGTCGACCTTCTCGACGATGAAGCTCGCCCCCGCGGCATTCTTTCGGGCCTTGGCGAGCAGGTCCGGCACCCGGTTCTGGCCGAGCTGGCCCTTGAGCTCGGCCACCTGCCGTTCCAGCTCCTTCTGCCGCTCCAGCAGGCGCCGCACCTTCTCCACGGCGTCCTCGTTGGTGCTCCGCAGCAGTCCGGCGATCTCGCCCAGGACCGCGTCGTAGGCGCGCATGACGTCGAAGGCGGTGGCGCCGGTGACGGCCTCGATGCGCCGCACGCCGGCGGAGACGCCGCCCTCGGAACTCAGCCGGAAGAGCCCGATGTCGCCGGCCTGATGGATGTGGGTGCCGCCGCACAGCTCGGTGGAGAAGTCGCCGATGCGCACCACGCGCACGCGGTCGCCGTACTTGTCGCCGAAGAACGCCATGGCGCCGGCGCGGATGGCGTCGTCGTAGGCCATCTCCTCGGTGGAGACGCCCCCGTTGTCACGCACGCGCTCGTTCACTTCGCGTTCGATGCGTTCGAGGATTTCCGGATCCACGGGGCCGTCGTGGGTGAAGTCGAAGCGCAGCCGGTCGGGTGCCACCAGCGAGCCGGCCTGACGCACGTTCATGCCCAGCTCCTCGCGCAGGATCGCGTGCAGGATGTGGGTGGCCGAGTGGTTCAGCATGGCGCGCCGGCGCCGTTCGCCGTCCACCGCCAGCTCCACTTCGTCCCCGGCCGCGACCCGGCCGTTGACGACCTTGCCCCGGTGCACCGACACCGCGGGCGTCGGGTGCCACGTGTCCAGCACCTCCACGATGTCGCCGCGGGCCGTGCGGATGACGCCTCGGTCGCCCACCTGTCCGCCGGACTCGGCGTAGAACGGGGTCTCGGCGACGACGATCTCCACCTCGTCGCCCTCCTGCGCCTCCTCGGCCGGCGCGTCGCCGCGATAGAGGCCGGTCACCCGCGACTCGTGTTCCAGGCGGTCGTAGCCCATGAAATGGCTGGAGGGGAGGCCGTCGGCGACGTTCAGGCTCTCGCCGTGGGCGGTGGTGTCCCGGGCGGCTCGGCCCCGGGTTCGCTGCTCCTCCATCAGCCGTTCGAACCCTTCGTGGTCGACGGTGATGCCCTCGCCCCGGAGGATGTCCTCGGTCAAGTCCACCGGAAACCCGTAGGTGTCGTACAAACGGAACGCCACGTCTCCGGGCAGCGATCCCTCACCGGACTTGCGCAGCTCCGACAGCGAGTCCTCCAGCAGCACAAGCCCCTTGTCCAGGGTCTCGGCGAAGCGTCCCTCCTCGGCCCGGACGGTCCCCACGATACGCTCCGTCTCGGCGCGCAGCTCGGGGTAGGCTTCACCCAGAACGCGGGCCACGGGCTCCACCAGGCGGCACAGGAACGGCTCCTCGAAGCCCAGGAGACGCCCGTGGCGCGCCGCCCGCCGGAGCAGCCGGCGCAGCACGTAGCCGCGGCCGTCGTTGCTCGGCAGCACGCCGTCGGCGATGAGCGAGCTGACCGCGCGCGCGTGGTCGGCGATGACGCGAAACGAGATGTCCGCGTCGTCGTTGTCGCCGTAGGCCTTTCCGGCCAGTTCCTCGGTGGCGCTGATGATGTCGCGGAACAGGTCCACGTCGTAGTTGGAGAAGACGCCCTGGAGCACCGCGGTGATGCGTTCGAGCCCCATGCCGGTGTCCACGTGCTTGGCCGGCAACTCGTGCAGCGTCCCCGCGGCGTCGCGGTTGTACTGGATGAACACCAGGTTCCACAGCTCGATGTAGCGCGCGCAGCCGGCGTTCACGGCGCACACGTGGCCGGGCTCGCCGGTAAGGTCGCAGGCCTCGGCGCCCCGGTCCAGGTGGATCTCGCTGCACGGCCCGCAGGGGCCGGTGTCGCCCATCTCCCAGAAGTTGTCCTTCTCGTCGAAGCGCTGCACCCGCTCCGCCGGCAGGCCGCTGATGCGGTGCCACAGCCCTTCCGCCTCGTCGTCGTCGCGAAACACCGTGGCGTAGAGCCGGTCCTTGGGCAGGCCCCATTCCCGCGTGAGCAGGTTCCAGGCCCAGTCGATGGCCTCTTCCTTGTAGTAGTCGCCGAAGGACCAGTTGCCCAGCATTTCGAAGAACGTGTGGTGGTAGGTGTCCCGTCCCACCGCCTCCAGGTCGTTGTGCTTGCCGCTGATGCGCAGGCACTTCTGGGCGCTGGCGGCGCGCTTGAACGCGGGCCGCTCCACCCCCAGGAAGATGTTCTTGAACTGGACCATCCCCGCGTTGGTGAAGAGCAGGGTGGGGTCCTGTTGCGGCACCAGAGACGAGCTCTGCACCGCCGTGTGGGCCTTGTCCTTGAAGAAGTCGAGGAAGCTGTCGCGAATCGCTTTGCCGGACGTCATGACGCCCCTTGATAGCATTCCCGCGCGCGCGAAGGCAATGTCAAATGCCCCGCGGCGGGGGCGCCGGGCCTGCGCGGCGCATGATCATTCGGCGCCGTTGGCGGCCTCCTGCCCGGGGCGCTTGAGTCCCGCCTTGGCGCGTATCAGCTCGGCCAACTGCTCGGCGATGTCCGTGTGCTCGCGCAGGAACTGCTTGACGTTTTCCCGGCCTTGTCCGATGCGGTCGCCCTCGAACGAGTACCAGGCGCCGCTCTTGCCGAGGATGCCCATGTCGGCGCCGATGTCCACGAGTTCCCCTTCCCGGGAGATGCCGGTGCCGTAGAGGATGTCGAACTCGGCCTCGCGAAAAGGCGGCGCCATCTTGTTCTTCACCACCTTCACGCGCGTGCGTCCGCCGATGACCGAGTCCGCGTCCTTGAGCGCGCCGGTGCGGCGGATCTCCATGCGCAGCGAGGCGTAGAACTTGAGCGCGTTGCCGCCGGTGGTGGTTTCGGGGTTGCCGAACATGACGCCGATCTTCATGCGGATCTGGTTGATGAAGACCACCACCGAGTGGGACCGGGAGATGGTGCCGGTGAGCTTGCGCAGGGCCTGGGACATGAGGCGCGCCTGGAGGCCCATGTGCGAATCGCCCATCTCGCCTTCGATCTCGGCGCGGGGCACCAGCGCCGCCACCGAGTCGACGACCAGCACGTCGATGGCGCCGCTGCGCACCAGGGTCTCGGCGATCTCCAGGGCCTGCTCGCCGTGGTCGGGCTGCGAAATCAGCAACTCGTCGGTCTTGACGCCCAGCTTCTGCGCGTAGCTCAGGTCGAGAGCGTGCTCGGCGTCCACGAACGCGACCATCCCCCCCTGCCGTTGCGCCTCGGCGAGGACGTGCAGCGCCAGGGTGGTTTTGCCGGAAGACTCGGGGCCGTAGATCTCCACCACCCGGCCGCGCGGCACGCCGCCGACGCCCAGGGCGATGTCCAGGCCGATGGAGCCGGTGGAGATGGTCGGGATGTCGCGCGGCTGCACGCCCTCCCCGAGCTTCATGATCGCACCTTTGCCGAACTGTCTCTCGATTTGGCTCACCGCCAGCTCGATGGCCTTTTCCTTGTTCGCGTCCATGGCTCTCCTCGATCGGGTTCTGAAACTTGGTCTAGTGGTTCCGGCTGCCTTCCCTGGCCGAAGGGTTCCCGCCGGGCTTCAACGGGAAGACCTCCAGCGGAGAATAGATCGCGCCGGCGGACCGGAGCGTGCTGCGGAAGAGCGTCACCTCGTCCACCGGGAACTTCCCGAATTCGTGGTCCCGCCAGCGCGCCAGCGCCGGGCGCCGGCGCGGGTCCCGCGGCGCGGGGCGGCGCCAACGTCCTACGGTCACGTGGGGCCGGAACGGGGTCGCCGGCTGTTCGACGCCGAAAGGCGCCAACGCCCGTTCCACGCCGCGGGCCATCGCCGTCAGAGGCGGCGCGTCGAGCCCGATCCACAGGACGCGTGGGCGGTTGGCATCCGGGAAGACCCCCAGGCCCCGCGCCGTGGCCGCGAACCCCTCGGTGCCGGACAGGGCCTCCCCCAAGGCCGAGCCGATGGCGGCAACACGGGTCTCTTCAATGTTGCCCAGGAACTTCAGCGTCACGTGCAGGTTCTCGTCGGGCACCCAGCGAATCGCAGCGCCTTCGAAACCGCCCCGCACGGTCGCCCAGGCCCGAACGACCGCAGCCCCGACGGGGACGCCAACGAAAGCGCGCAAGGTCCGTACACTATCTTTTTCGGCGGGCGGAGAGAGTTCTTTAGCCGCCGTGCTCATGAAGGTCGCGGCGCGGGCGCCGTCGCACGTTTGTGTCCGTTTTCCAAACGGTCGAAGAAGAGATGCTTGGTGCCCTTGAAGATTTCCAGCAACAAGGGGTCGAGCTGGCGGTCCACGGGGATGTTGGCGCGCAACGGGTCCACGTACCGGTCGTCCTGCCACATCTCGAAATGCAGGTGCGGACCGGTGCATAGCCCGGAACAACCCACGTATCCGATGGTCTGCCCTTGTTGCACGGACCTGCCGCGACGGATGCCGGGTCCGTAACGCCTCAAGTGCGCGTAACGCGTCTTCATCGCGCCGCCGTGGCTGATCTCCACCAGACGACCGTAGCCCCCCTTCCAGCCACGGTACGTGATGCGGCCGTCCGCCGCGGCCCTTATGGGGGTCCCCGTCGGAGCGGCGAAGTCCACGCCGTAGTGTGGCCGCCGCACCTTGAGCACGGGATGGAAGCGGCTCAGCGAGAAACGCGAGCTGATGCGCCTGAACTCGACGGGGTAACGTAGAAAGGACCGCGACACCGAGCGCCCCTTGCCGTCGTAGTAATGCCCCTCGCCGTCCGCGTCCTCGAAGTAGACGGCTGAGTGCGTGCGCCCCGCGTTGACGACTTCCGCGGCAAGTACCTGGACCCGATCGGCTTCGGGATGGCCGGGGCGGTACTTTCTTCGGTAGAGCACCCGGTAGCTGTCACCCGGCTGAAGGTCCCTCTGGAAGTTGATGTCCCACCCGAGAATGTCCACCATGCGGGAGATGACGGTCATGTCCGCGCCCGCCTTCTTGGCGTGTTGGTAGAGCGAGCCGTTGGGGATCACCCCGCTGATGGAACGCACCTCCTGCTGGTAGGGGACTTCATCCTTGTAGAACCGGATGCCCTTTTCGTCGCGGTACCAGGTCAGGCGCAGGTCGGAGCGTAGCGCGATCTGGAGGGCCTGGAGCCGTCCGGCCCCGGCCCCGTTGCCGTTGGACGTGTGATTGCCGTTTCCATTGGACCCATGCGCGCCGTTGCCGTTGGCGGGCGTCGCGAAGTAGAGGTTGATGTCGCTGCCGGTGCGCAACCGGCGCACGGCCTTGTGCTGGCGCAGCCCGGTGAGCCACAGCCGCTGTTCCCGCTTGTCATCCTCATAGCGCCGCAGCACGCCCCACAGGTGTTCGCCCCTTCTCAGTGTGTGCGTCACCTGTTCGGTGTCTTCCAGCGACGGCAGCGCGTGGTTGCCGTTGGATTGCTCCTGCGACGGCGGGATGTACTCCAGCAAGCCGTTCCTCTGCTTGATCCGGGCCAGTGCATATTCCGACAGGAAGGCGTCGTCATGTGGCGCGGGCGTCGTTCCGTTGGCCACGGAACCCACGCCCGTCGGGCTTTCTTGTCCGCGCTCCGGTAACCGTCCCTTGGTGAAGCGGATCGCTTTGCCGACCCGTTGCCAACTCAGGTTGCGCCCCTTCTTCACCTCCAGCTCGATGGCCTTCAGTCCGGCGCTCCGGCGTTCCGCGGACACCGCCTCAAAATACAGGTGGAGCCGCTGACCCGGCTTGAGGCGAGTGACGGGATACTGCCGGTCAAAGGCATCGAACCACTCTTCGGCTTCCTTGCCGGAAATCCCGAGAGGCCGGAAGATCCGCCCGAGAGTCTGGCCCGGGCCGATGGTGCGGGTGACCTTGTCCAAGGGCTCGAACGACCGGATGGGCGCGGACGGTTGGGACGTGGGTGCGCTTGGCTCGGACGCGGCCGGTTGGGCGACCGGCTTGGGCGTCGTGGTGGGCGTGGCCTTGGCCGCGGGCTTGGGCGCCGTCACGAGCTCGCCGGGCACCACTTGGTGATTCCTGCCGCGGTAGACGATGCGCCCGTCGGTCCATTGCCACGTCAGCAGGGCGCCGCCTCGCGATTCGATCTGCAAGGCGCGCAAGGTCCGGCCGCCGCCATCGCCGGAAGCCGCGGCGACGAAGTAGAGAACGATCTTGCGGCCCGGATACAACTGTTTCAGCGAATACTGCTTGCGGATGGCGTCGATCCAGGGCTGCTGCGTCTTCAGGGAAACGCCGAGGCGCCGCAGCACGCGGCCGAGTGTCTCGCCCTTGCGCAGCACATGGGTCACCGGCTTCACGGCATCCTCGCCGGCGGTGGATGCCGCGGCCGCCGCCGGGGCACGGGCCGGTTCGGCCTTCGGCTCGGACGAGGCTCGTGCACCGGCTTGTTCGCGGGGCTTTTCGTCCGGCGATGGCGGCTCGGGCGCGGCCAGCGTCGGACGCGGCTTCTTCTCTCTGTGGTAGGCGATCTCGCCGCCCTTGTAGTCCCAGGACCCGCGTCCCAGGCCGGCTCGCTCGATGCGCAGGGCGGTCAACCGTCCGAGTTCCGACGAACCCCACGAGGACGTGAAGTAGAAGTGGACCGTGTCCCCTTCCTTCAGAACATTGTTCACGCCCAGTTCCTTCGCCACCGCGAAATGCCAGCGATAGCGGGCCGCCTCCGGTACGCCGAGGTCCGTCAACAGTCTTGGCAGGGTGTCGCTGGCGCCGGCGAGCTTGGTGATGCGTTGTTCGCGGAGGGTTGTCGCGTCCGGAGCCGTTTGCTGAGCGAGTACGAGCGTGCGGCCCGCCTGGGCCGCGAGGCCCGCGGCCAGCGTTGCGGCGGCGATGGCCAAGGCGTACCGGCGCCACCGCCCGATGCGGGGCTTACCCGACGACGAAGGAGGGTTAGCGGAGGTGGAAACGGGGTCGATCACTTGAAAGCCACTGTCCTAATATTACCTTGTCAGGAGACGGAAACAATAGGTCTTAAAGCGCCGGGGCGTCAAGCGCACGAGCGGGTTTTCGCGTGCCTAATCCGGCGCACGATTCGCCCTCCGGTAACCCAGGGCGTCCTGGGCGATAATCAGCTTGTGGATGTTCGAGGAACCTTCCACGATCTGGTACGACTTGGCGTCCCGCAGGTAGCGCTCCACCGGAAACTCCGTCGAATATCCGTAGGCGCCCAGGATCTTGAAAGCGCCGTCGGCGGCGTGCGCGGCGGCCTCGGCGGCGGCGTACTTGGCCATGGACACTTCCAGGTTGTTGGGCTGCCCGCGGTCCGCCAGGTGGGCCGCCCGGTACACCAGCAAGCGCGCCGCCTCCTCCTCCACGATGATCTGGGCGAGGCTGTCCTGGATCATCTGGAAACGGCCGATGGGCTGGCCGAACTGCTGGCGCTGGTTGGCATAGGCCAGCGCCGCCTCGCGCGCGGCGCGCGCCACTCCGAGGGCGCCGGCGGCGCAGCTCAGGCGCGTCTGGTTGAGCTGCCACATGCACATGGCGAAGCCCTGGCCCTCGGCGCCGACGCGCTGGTCCGCCGGCACCGGCACGTCGGCGAATTCCAGCGTGCCGGTGGGCGAGGCCAGCGCTCCCATCTTGTCCAGGGTCGTGCGCCGGACCCCGGCGCTGTCCAGCTCCACCATGAAGGCGGAAAGGCCGCGGTGCCGCGCGTCCCGATCCGTCACGGCGTAGACCAGCCCCCAGTCGGCGATGGGCGCGTTGGAGATCCAGGTCTTGGTGCCGCTGAGCACGTAGCCGTCGTCCGTGCGCCTGGCCCGGGTGGACATGGCGGCAACGTCCGAGCCGGAATCGGGCTCGGTGATGGCGAAACAGCCCACCCGCGATCCCTCCACCAGACCCGGCACCCAGCGGCGCTGCTGTTCCTCGGTGCCGAACCGGGCCAGCGTCACCGCGGGGGCGAGCTGGGTGTTGATGTGCACGCGCATCGAGCTGTGCACCCGCGCGATCTCCTCGGTGAGAAGCACCATGGCGAGATAGCCCAGGCCCGAGCCCCCGCAACTCTCGGGAACCACGCAGCCGAAGAACCCCAACTGTCCCATCTTCTCGAAGATGTCCCGGCGGAAGCGGTGGTCGCGGTCGTCCGCGGCCGCGGTGGGCGCGATCTCCCTGTCCGCGAAATCGCGCCCCAACTCCCTGACCGCAAGCAGTTCCTCCGAGAGATCGAAATCCATGGTTCCTCCCGAGGGGCGACCCCTCGAACCCCTTATTATGCCCTCCCGAGCACCTCCCGCGCAATGATCAGCCGCTGGATCTCCGAGGTCCCTTCGTAGATGCGCAGCGCGCGCACGTCGCGGTACAGCCGTTCCATGATGCTGCCCTCCACCAGGCCGCGGCCGCCGTGGATCTGCAGCGATTCGTCGACGATGCGCTGGGCCGCCTCGGTGGCGAACAGCTTGGCCATGGAAGATGCCCGCGCCGCATCGGCGGCGCCTTGATCATGGGCACGGGCCGCCCGGTAGACCAGCAAGCGCGCGGCCTCGAGCTCGGTGGCCATGTCCGCGATCTTGAACCGGATGGCCTGGAAACGCGCCAGCGGGCGGCCGAACTGGCGCCGCTCGCGGGCGTGGCGGACCGCCTCCGCCAGCGCCCGGGCGGCCATGCCGCAGGCGGCGGCGCCGACGCTGCAACGAAGCGCCTCCAGGGTCGCCAGGGCGATCTCGAGGCCCTTGCCGGGCGCGCCGAGGAGCTGGCTTTCGGGAACGCGGCAGCCGGCGAAGGTCACGGTGCCGATGGGGTGGGGCGAGACCAGGGCGAGGCGCTCGGTCACGGCCACTCCCGCGCTGCCGGCCTCCACCACGAACGCGCTGAGCCCCTTGCCCTTGCGCGCCGGATGGGTGCTGCCGAATACGATGTAGAGTCGCGCCAGGCCGGCATTGGAGATGAGGCTCTTGACGCCGTCGAGGACGTAGTCCGCGCCGCGCTTGCGCGCTCGCAACCGGACGGAGGCCGGGTCCGAGCCCGCGTCCGGCTCGGTGAGCGCGAAGGCGCCGACGTCGGTGCCCGCCGCCAGCCGCGGCAGATACGCCCGCCGCTGAGCGGGAGTCCCCGCCGCCGCCAGCGGATACGCCGCCAGCGCCTGCACCGCGAACAGGGTGTCGGCCAGCGGGGACACGCCCGCCAGCACTTCCCGGATGACGCACAGGTCACCCGCCTGGACGCGCCGGCGCGCGCCCCCGAACCCGCGTGGCGCCACGTAGCGGAAGAGTCCGCGGCCGGCGAGCTTGCGGAACACGGCGAGCGCGGCCTCGTCGCCGGCGCCGGCGTCGATCCCGTCGAGCTCGGCCTCCACCCATGTGGCCAACGCGCCGCGCAGCCGAAGCTGCGGCGCGGACAGCCACGCTTGCACGCCCATCGCTACTCCTCGCCTCCCTGATTGAAACGCGGCGTCTCCCGCGCCATGAACGCGCGAAAGCCCTCGTGGAAGTCGGCCGTCTGCATGCAGTGGGCCTGGGTCGTGGCTTCCATCTCCAGGGCCGCCTCGACATCCATGCCCGCCTCCAGGTCCAGCAGCTTCTTGGTCACCCCGATGGCGTAGCGCGGCCCGTCCCGCAGCCGCCGGGCCAGGCGCAGGGCTTCGGGCATGAGGTCGTCGTGGGGCACCACCTTGTTGGCCAGGCCGATCCGGTGGGCCTCCGCCGCGTCGATGCGGTCGCCCAGGGAAAGCAGCTCCATGGCCCGCCCCAGGCCCACGATGCGCGGCAGCAGGTGGATGGCGCCCATGTCCGAGCCGGCGAGGCCCACCTTGACGAACAGGAACGCCATGCTCGCCCGGTCCGACAGCAGGCGGAAGTCGCTGGCCAGGGCCAGGGCCGCGCCGGCGCCGGCGGCCACGCCGTTGACCGCCGCGATGATGGGTTTCTCCACGCGGCGCATGTTGCCCACGACCTCGCAGGTGAGCCGGGTGAAGCGGTACAGTCCGGCCGCGTCCATCTTCAGCAGCTCGCCGATGATGTCGTCGACGCTGCCGCCCGAGCAGAAGGCCTTGCCGGCTCCGGTGAGCACCAGCACGTGCACCCGCCGGTCGGCAGCCAGCGAACCGGTGAGTTCCGCCAGCTCTTCGTAGGTGCGGAAGGTCAGGGCGTTGAGCTGCGCGGGATTGTCGAGACGGACCGTGGCAATGCCGCCGTCGAGATCGTAGTCGAAACTGTCGTATGCCATGCTGTCCGTCCTGTTCTCCGCGTCGTTCAGGCCATGACCGCGCCGCCGTCCACGTCGATGGCCTGTCCGGTGACGGCGTCGCCGGCGGGGCTTGCCAGCAAGACCGCCATGTCCGCCACCTCGCCCGCGCCGATCAGCCGCCCTTGCGGGGAGGTCCCGGCGAAGCGCTCCAGCACCGCGGGCGCGGTGCCGCCGATGCGCGCGGCCATCAGGCGCGCGTTCTCGTGCGTGAGCGGCGTGTCCGCATAGCCGGGACAGATGGCGTTGACCGTCACGCCTTTCCGCGCCGTTTCCAGGGCCAGCACGCGGGTGAGGCCCAGCACCGCGTGCTTGGACGCGGTGTAGGCGGCCGTGTGGGGATACCCGGTCTTGGCGGTGGTCGAGGCGATGTTGATGATCCGCCCCCAACCGGCGGCGATCATCGGCTCCAGAAACCGTTTGCAGCAGTAGTACGTGCCCATGAAGTTGACGCGCATCACCTCTTCCAGCAGCGCGTCGTCCATTTCCAGGAAGCCGGCCGCCGGCGCGATGCCCGCGCTGTTCACGAGGACCTGCACCACCCCGGCGCGACGCGCGCTCCGTTTCAGGGCCTCGACGTCCGTCCGGGAACCCACGTCGCAGACCAGCGGGAAAGCGGCGCGGCCGAAAGCGCCCACCTCGGCGGCGACCCGTTCGAGGGGCTCCCGTCTGCGTCCGGCCAGCACCACGCGGCAACCCTCCCGGGCCAGCGCCAGGGCTGTGCTCCGGCCGATGCCGCTGCCGGCGCCCGTGACCAGCGCGGTCTTGTCCGCCAGTGGATCCAATGAGAGTCCAATGAATGAAGAGTTGAATTTATCAGACATCGCACTCGGGACACCAACGTCGTGGACTCTTCGTGGAGGCGGCGGTTCGAGCCCGCGCCGGCGGCCTTTCACCGGTACGTGTTTTGCGTGACTCAAGCTGGAGAGGCCGAGGTGACGAAGGCCCTTGTTGATCGGGGTGAGGCTGATATAGAACGGGCTTGCACGAAAGCGGGTCGGAGCACTTGCGCGCCGAGGCGCGCCACAAGGAGGTTGTTATGCGATGCCGCAAGAATGGCGCCGCGGCGCTGGCGATAGGGGCATTGATGCTGTTGGGGATGCCCCATGCGGCCCAGGGTCAACAATCGGAGCCGGAGGTCCTCACGCTGCGGCAAGCGGAGGAGTTGGCCCGGAAGAACCATCCGGGGATACGTGCCGCGAGCGAGCGGGTCAAGGTGCAGGAGGCGATGCTGCAGAGGGCGCAGGCCGCGTTCTACCCCACGGCCGGGGTGCGCGGCTCCTACGAGAACAGGGCGGGGGTCGAGGGCCCCAACGCGGAGAAGAATCTCTTCAACACGAGCGGCCAGGTGGGTTGGGTCGTGAGCGACTTCGGCCGCCGTGAGGGCACCGTCCGGCGGGAAGAGGAAACGCTGGAGGCCCGCCGTTTCTCAGAGAAGACCTCGGTGGAGGACGTGGTGTTCGGCGTGCGCCGGGCCTTCTTCGACTACCTCCGGGCCGAAGCCCTGGTGCGGGTGGAGCAGGATACGGTCAAGGACCGCGAGACCCTTGTGCGGCAGGCGCGCGGGGTCTTCGAGGGGGGCACGCGGCCCAAGATCGACGTCGCCCGCGCGGAGGCGAGCCTGTTCGCCGCCCAGGCCGGGCTCATCGGGGCCCAGAACGGCGTGCGCATCGCGTGGGCGCGGCTCAAGGGCGCCATGGGCGTCACCGAGTTCGAGGAGCGTCCGGTGGCGTCCGGCGTCAACGTCCGGGGGCCCACGATGACGCTGGAGGAAGCGGTGAAGGCCGCGCGGGAATCGCGCGCGGAGATCATGGAGTTCCAGTCCCGGCTGCGGGCGCAGCAGGAAGCCATCGACGTGGTCAAGCGGGGGCGCATGCCGCGGGTGCGCGTGGACGGGCAATACGGGCGGCGATGGCATAATGACGAGAACGTCATCAATTCGACGGTGACCCTGGAAGTTCCGCTGTTCAGCGGCATTACCCTCAGGCCCGAGATCGAGCGGAGCGTGCGGGATTACGCGGTCATCAGGGCGCAGCTTCAGGCACAGCGGCAGGGCATCGCCCTGGAGGTGGAGGAAAGCTATCTGAATCTCGTGGAAGCGAGTGAGCGGATCAAGGCCAACGAAGCGCAGACGCGGTCGGCCAAGGAGAACCTCGATCTCGCCAACGGGCGTTACCAGGTGGGCGTCGGCTCCATCATCGAGATCACCGAAGCCCAGGTCATCAACACCCGTGCCCAGACGGACCACATCCGGTCCATCTATGACCACAAGGTCGCCGAGGCGCGTCTTGCACGCGCCCTGGGCAGGAGCTCGGATTTCAGTCCGTAACCCGCGGCGCCGGTCTTACGGAGAAGCCGGGGGCGGGGGAAGCTCCCCGCCGCTGTCGACGCCTTCACGCTGGAGCTCGCGGTCGATTCCCTCCAGCAGGCCGGACCGGGGTTTCTCGGGCTCGCGCTTCTTTTCGTCCGTCTTGGGCGTTGTGGCCGAGAAGAGCGCGGGATCGGCGGCCGGGGCCTGGGGGGTGTCGCCCGGCGGGGTGGCGCCACCGAGCCGGGTATCGATCTCGCCCAGGACCACGGCCGGGTCGGTGAGCTCCGGCCCGGTTCCCGCTTGCTCCGGCGGAAGGTCGGCGACCGGGGGCTTCGGCGCGCCGGCCGGCGAAGATCCCGTGCTTCCCAACGTTTCATCGACGCTCTTGACCACCGCCTTGGCGGACGCCGCCTCGGGCGCACCCGGCTTCGTGGGCGGTGCGGTGGCGGCCGGCGCTTCCGGCTCTTCGGAGGACGAGAACGGATTGAGGAAGCTGAAGAACCCCCTCTTCTTTTTCTCCGCCGGCGGGGCGTCCGCCGCGGGCGTCTCTTCGGCGGCGGCCTGCTGCTCCCCGGTGCCGGTTCGCGGCGCGGGCGGTTCCTCGGTTTCTGGCTCGCTACGGCGCCAGGAGAACGGGTTCAGGCGGCTGTACCAACTCCGTCTTGTCGCGTCTTCGTAGTCATAGCCTTGCTTGGTGACGAACCGCGTCGGTTCGGCGGCGGCGGCCCCTGCCTCGGCAGCGGGCGCCGGCGTCGCGGTACTCGCCGAGGGTGCGTTCCCCGCGCCATCCCGCGTGGCCGCCGGCAGCTTGGCGAGTTCGGCCCGCGCCTTGGGGGCGGCGGGCGTGTCGGGATAGGTGCTCAGGACCTTCTCGAAGCGCTCCCGTGCCGCCTGGTAGCGTTGGTCCGTCACGTAATAGTTGCCGATGTAGAGTTCCCGCTCCGCCAGGTGCACCTGCGTTTCCGCCAGTCGCTCGCGCGAGTCGGCAACGTGCTCGGAGTCCGGATGGTCGCGGATCACGGATTCGAAGTGGCGTCTCGCCGCCCGGACCTTGTCAAGGTCCCGGTCGACTCCGGTGAACTGTTCCAGGTTCACCCGGCCAAGCTGGTACTTGACGAAGGAGGCGTTTGCCCCGGTGGGTTGAAAGGTGAGGTAGTTGTTGTACGTCTCCTCGGCCTGCACATATTCCTCGTTCTTGTAATAGGCCTCGGCGATCTTCAACTCGGCGGCTTCGGCTTCCTTGCTGAAGGGATACTCGTCCCGGAGCCTCTGGAAAAACGAGATGGAGCGCGCGTACCGCCCCCTCTCGAAGTAGTCGGTGCCGTCCTTGTAGAGGGCTTCGGCGGTGGGAGTGGCTTTGGACTTGGGATCGGAGCGGAACAGGTCGCCGACCGCGCCGGTAAGGTCCGTCAGCTTCGGGATCCTCGAGGGCTCCCCCGTGGGCGAGGCGCAGCCGCTCAGGGCCAACGCCCCCAGAAGCGCGGCCAGCGCGAAGTTCAGATGGTACCGTGCTTGCATTTGAGTGCCCTCGGCTAGTTGATGAAAAAGCCTATCATGGCCCCGGAGTGGCCTCAAGACATGCGTGCCTTCCCCACTGCCGGATCGTCGTGCCCGCGAAACAGGCTGTGTCAAAACGTAGGCTGTGTCAAAACGTCGCCCGGACAAGAATTGGCACCAACCCCCGAATTGGCACCAACCCCCGAGTCGTCTTTCCCGCGGAAGCGGGAATCCAGGGGTGGCGCGGCGGAGAAACGCCTGTGTAGTGTCCCACCACACAGCCTGCCTCCCGGAATTGATGAAACGGAGCGCGAAAATGACCCGGTTTGCATGCCGCGGGACGATCCTGTCGCATGCTCGCCGCGGGCGGCGGTGTTTGCATTTGCTGAAATTATTGATTGTCAAGAAACGGGTTAGGTGCTATGGGAATCCCTAACCGCCGGTTGTGACCCATCGACGGTGGGAAGCAGCGGCGCGCCAGAGGAGCCGGAGCGGGAAAAAAACCCCGGCCCGAGCCTCGGAAGGCAAGGGCCGGGGTTGCGCCAGAGGAGCCGGAGCGGGAAGTACTTGGACCCCGGCTCTAAGTCTGGATGAAGGTGAAGCCCGAGTGCGCCAGGGGAGCCGGAGCGGGAATGTTAAAGGACCCCGGCCCTGACCTTGGTAAACGGTAAAAAAACCAAGGTGAGGACTCCCTGGCGCACTCGGGTGCGTTAAGAACTACCGCTGCGACGCTCCGAAAGCTCCCAGCACTGCCCCGCCAGGGGTCACTGCATCGAACTTCCCGGCAACGGCTTTCGGGAACCTGTCTTCCGCGTCGATGGTCGCCCGAGTCTCCGCGTCGAAGAACGAGCCGACCCAAGTGCCGGGGTCGCTGCTTGTTTTGCCTCCGCCGAAGTTGATCTCGGTCGTACCACTGAAGTTGGACGCTCCATCCGACAGGTCGGCCTCCTCCAGAGTAACCACCCAAGGGACGGAATCCGTGTCGTTCAGGGTGAAGCCCGAGATGCTTCCTTCAATGCTGCCCGCCGCGGCGGCGTCGTCGAAATCAGCGGTCAGCGTGGCGTTTGCCGTGAAATGCCCCGCCGAAGAGTCCGAGTGGACGCCCGCGGAGAACGTCTTCGTCACGAATTTCCCGGCCGCGGTGCCGGAGTAGGTCGCCGAGCCTTCCAAGGCGGTGGCGACGGTCGCCGCGTGGTTTTCGGTCGAGTTGATGAACACCTCAACGTCCCAAGGGTCGTCTTCGTCCCTGGGCTTGGTGAGCCACCAGCCAAAATACACGTAGCTGGTATCGGGGACCTTGACGGTCGCCAGATTGGAATTGGGCGTGAAGCGCCACATATCGGATATAGCCAAGTCACCCTCTGCGTCGGTCGTGAGCTCACAGCCACCGGCGTCGATACATTCATAGGTGCCGTCGACACCATCGAAGCTACCCGAGAAATTGGCGTCATTGCCGCTGGTACCACCAAACTCCACGGTCTGACTTACACCGGTCGGGAAGCTGCTCGAGCTAGCCTTTCTCAGACGGGCCGCGTCGTTCAGGATATCGCCCCGGACCGCCAGGAGATACACGTCGTTGAACTTCCTGTCGGCGGGGGCGTCGATGTCGGTGTACAGCACTACGGTGTTTCGCCCTTCGGTCAGCATGACCGGCGTCCAATCGCTGGTGCCGGCCTGACCGGTTGTGTCCTCGTAGCTGTCGGTCTCGACCGTTACCTCGCCAGCCGCATCGCGTTCGATCATTACGGCGTTGTTAGCGGTTGTCCCCAAGTCCCGGTTAACGTTCGTGACGTCGACGGGATCGGTCGTGCTGGGGGTGTCGGCCCTGTTCAACAACATTGCCGCGCGGAGCTTCTCTTCGTCGGACATCCGCTGTGCTCTCATCCTATCCGCCTCGGTGTCTCGCTGCTCCTCCTTCAGCATCTCGAGCTCTGTCTGGAGATCCGCGACTTGCTGGCGCAGACCCGGATTCGCGTCGGTGCCGTCGCCGTCTAGTTCCAGATTGGCCGCATCAAGTTGGGTCTGGAGGCCGTCCCTCTCCGTCGTCAGGCCGTCCCTCTCCGTCGTCAGAGTGCCGACCTGACCAGTCAAGTCGGTGACCTGTCCGCCGAGAGTCATGATCTGGGTGTTCAATCCAGTGATCTGGTCATTCAGACCCTGGATCGTCTGCCCGTCCTCGGGACGACCGTTGGCCAGCAGCTCTTCGGCCTGCGCCTTATAAGCATCCCTCATCCCTGTCAGCTCGGTGATCTGACCGTCGAGGCCGTCGATCATTCCGTTCAAGGCCGTGATTTGCCCATTGAGGTTGAGGACCTCTGCGTTCAGGCTCGCCACTTGACCATTGAGGCCCTCGATCTGTGTGGTCATGCTCGTGACTTGGCCATTGAGGTTGCCGACCTGCGAGGTCAAGTCCACAATCTGACCATTGAGACCGTCGATCTGTGTGTTCAGGCCGCCGATCTCAGCATTGAGACCGTCGATCTGTGTGTTCAGGCCGCCGATCTGGGCCGTCAGATCCGCGATCTCCTGCGTATCTTCCGGGCGACCGTTAGCCAACAGTTGATCCAACTGCCCCTGAAGATGGTCCCTCATCCCTGTCAGGTCGTCGACCTGCGTCACCAGCGCGGACTTGTCGCCCTCTAACGTGGCGATCTGACCCCGCGCGGTGCTCAGCATCTCGGTCAGACTATCAACCTGCCCCTGCAAGTCCTCCGCCATCGTCTTGTAATCGTCCCGCTCACTCTTGATGCCGCTGTTGCTGCTGCATGCGGCCATGAACAGCACAAGGGCTGCCGCGATCAGCAACCGGATTACTCCGCTATCCTTACGCACTCCGTTCATTGTGAACTCCTTTCCTGCATGAGTTGTCGCCACTCTTGATTTTTGCGGTTCCATGCCTCACCCGTTTCCGAATCTGTTCCCAGGCACTGTGGTTCGCCTCCCTTCCGATTCTGCAGATCGCACTCCACCCACTAATTCTGCGACATTATAGACATCATCAGTGTATTTTACGTGAACTATAGGGTTTTAAAGGTGGTTTTATCGTGACTATTGCGGTATATTTCCACATTCAAGGACTGGTGCAGGGGTTGTCGGGACAGGCGTCCCCGGCGCGCCGGCGGGCGCTCCCGGACCGGCGAGGTTATTTCAAGGTTTCCGGCGGGTTCGGAGGACCGAGACATTGAAACATCGCGGCGCGGACAAGGCAGGGAAGACGAAGACGATGGTCAACGCCACGCCGATCCGGACCGAGGACGGAGAGGTGGAGGCGGTGGGGGTGTCGCCGCGGGACCTGATGCCGCTGGAGGGGCCGGAACGGGCTCGCGCGGAGTTCCTGGGAATGTTGAACCACGAGCTGCGCGCGCCGCTGGCGTCCATCAAGGGTTCGACGGCGACGGTGCTGGGGGCGCCCTCGGACCTGGACCCGGCCGAGATGCTCCAGTTCTTTCGGATCATCGACGAGCAGGCGGACCACATGCGCGGCCTGATCCGCGATCTTCTGGACGCGGGGCGCATCGACGCCGGCACCCTGCCGGTGGCGGCGGAGCCGTCGGAGGTGGCGGCGCTGGTGGACCAGGCGCGGAGTACGTTCCTGAGCGGCGGCGGCGCGCACGCGCTGCTCATCGACCTGCCGCCGGACCTGCCGCGGGTGATGGCGGACCGGCAGCGCATGGTGCAGGTGCTGAACAACCTGCTCGCCAACGCGGCGCGGTACTCGCCGGGGTCGTCGCCCATCCGGGTGGCGGCGGCGCGGGACGGGATGCACGTGGCGCTCTCGGTCTCGGACGAAGGGCGGGGGGTGGCGGCGGAGTCGCTGCCGCTGCTGTTCCACAAGCACGCGGGGTGGGACGGGGGCAACGGAGAGTCGGAGTCCGGAGGGTCGGGCCTGCGGTTGGGGCTGGCCATCTGCAAGGGGCTGGTGGAGGCCCACGGTGGCCGGATTTGGGCGGAGAGCGGCGGTGTGGGCCAGGGCACCCGGTTCACGTTCACCATCCCCGTGGCCGGCGAGGCCGAGGCGGGCGGCGCCCGGGATCGGTCCCGTCCGTCCGGGGAGCGGCGCGAGCTCACGCCGATCCTGGTGGTGGACGACGACCCGCAGACGCTAAGGCACCTTCGCGAGGCCCTCACGGCCGCCAACTACGCTCCCCTCGTGACCGGCGATCACCGGGAGCTGCCGCGCCTCATCAGGGCGGAGCGACCCGAGCTGGTGCTGCTCGACCTGGTGCTGCCCGCGGCCGACGGCATCGAGTTGATGGAGAGCATCCCCGAGCTGGCCGACCTGCCGGTGATCTTCATCTCCGCCTACGGCCGGGACGAGACCATCGCGAAGGCGCTGGAGGCCGGCGCCGCGGACTACATCGTCAAGCCCTTCTCACCCACGGAGCTGACCGCGAGGATCCGCGCGGCCCTGCGCAAGCGCGCCGTGCCGGAACCGTTCGTGCTGGGAGACCTCGCCATCCACTACGAACAGCGGCGGGTGACCGTGGGCGGCCGCCCCGTGCAGGTCACCGCCACCGAGTACGAGCTGCTGCGCGTGCTCTCGCTCAACGCCGGGCGGGTATCGACGTACGACGCCCTCATCCGCCAGGTGTGGCGCGGACAGGACTCGGGCGACCCCGAGCTCGTGCGCACCTTCGTCAAGAAGCTCCGCCGCAAGCTCGGCGATGACGCGGCGCGGCCCGCCTACATCTTCACCGAACGCGCCGTCGGCTACCGCATGGCGAAACCCGGCGACCTGTAAGGGCACGCCCAGGTATCCTCCCGGTCCGGGCGACGGCCCGCGCGCCGTTGTCGTGCCGCTGTCTTCTCCGGTCTACCCCTACCTGCCCCTTTGTTCCCGAACCGGCTTGCCGGAACGCGTATATTCGTCAAGTTGCTATAAAAACATGGCAACTTCGATAACGATGCGCTATACCGAAAATCGGGCCTGCCATCCTCGACACCGCCGCCCGAAGGGGCCGCGCGGCGCGTCCGGCCGTCTCCGGCGGGCCGCGATGGACAGGGAGGCGGTCCCGGTGAGGCGCCCCGATTTCCCGGAGAGCCCGAAGGGTAGAGCGTTGGAACATCCCGGTGAATTCAAGCCCGAGAAAGGGGCAGCGCGCGACTGTCCCGCGCCGCCGAGCGCGGCGATCGTCGAGGCGCTGATGGATACGTCACCGGTGGGCGTGGTTGTGTTCGATGCGCGCCGCGGAGAGCCGGTGTCGCTCAATCCGGAGGCGAAGCGGATCGTCGAAGGGCTGCGCGCGCCGGGGCGCTCGGCGGCGCAGGTGCTGGAGGCGGTGCGGTGCCGGCGCGCGGACGGGCGCGAAGCGGCGCTGGACGAACTGGGGAGGGCGGAGCCGCTACGCGCCGAGGAGGTCCTGCTGCTGGCCCCCGACGGCCGCAGCGTGAAGACGCTGGTCAACGCCACGCCGATCCGTTCCGCGGGCGAAGAGTTGGAGTCGGTGGTGGTGACGCTGCAGGACCTGACGCCGCTGGAGGACTTGGAGCGGCTGCGGGCGGAGTTCCTGGACATGGTGAGCCACGGACTGCGCGCGCCGCTGACGTCCATCAAGGGCTCGGCGGCCACCGTGCTGGAGGCGCCGGCGGACCTGGACCGGGCCGAGATGCTGCAGTTCTTCCGCATCATCGACGAGCAGGCGGACACCATGCGCGGGCTCATCAGCGACCTGATGGATGCCGGGCGCATGGACGCGGGGACCCTGTCGGTGACGGCGCAACCGTCGGAAGCGCGGGCCCTGGTGGATCAGGCGCGGAACACCTTCCTGAGCGGCGGGAGCCGGCACACGGTGCTCATCGACCTGCCGCCGGACCTGCCGCGGATGATGGCCGACCGGCGGCGCGTCGTGCAGGTGCTGCACAACCTGTTGGCCAACGCGGCGCGGCGCGCGCCGGTGTCGTCGCCGATCCGGGTGGCGGCGGCGCGGGACGGGACGCACGTGGCCATCTCGGTGTCGGACGAAGGGCGCGGCGTGCCGCCGGAGTTGCTGCCGCGGCTGTTCCAGAAGCACCCGGGCGGGGGCAACGGGGAGGGGCTCGGGCTGGTCATCTGCAAGGGGCTGGTGGAGGCCCACGGAGGCCGTATATGGGCGGCGAGCGGCGGCCCGGGCCAGGGCGCGCGCTTCACCTTCACGCTGCCGGTGGCCGAAGGGGAGCCCGCGGGGCCTCCCCGGAGCCGTTCCCGCCCCCCTCGGGAACGCGAGCCGACGCCCGTGCTCGTGGTGGACGACGACCCGCACGTGCTCCGCTACGTCAAGGACGTCCTCGCCAACGCGGGCTATTCCCCCCTCGTCACCGCCGACCATCGGGAGTTGTCCCGCATCATCGGGACGGAACGGCCCCGGTTGGTGCTCCTGGACCTGATCCTGCCCGGGGCCGACGGCATCGAGTTGATGGAAAGCGTCCCCGAACTCGCCGATGTGCCGGTCATCTTCATCTCCGGCTACGGCCGCGACGAGACCATCGCAAGGGCGCTCGAGGCCGGCGCCGCGGACTACATCGTCAAGCCCTTCTCGCCCACGGAACTGACCGCGCGGGTGCGGGCGGCTTTGCGCAGGCACATGGAACCCGAACCCTTCGTGCTGGAGGATCTCGCCATCCATTACGAACAGCGGCGGGTGACGCTGGGCGGCCGCCCCGTGCGCCTCACCGCCACGGAGTACGACATGCTGCGCGTGCTCTCGGCCAACGCGGGACGGGTATCGACGTACGAGGCTCTCATCCGCCAGGTGTGGCGCGGGGAGGATTCGGGCGACCCGGAACTCGTGCGCACCTTCGTCAAGAAGCTCCGCCGCAAGCTCGGCGACAATGCCGCGCGGCCCACCTACATCTTCAACGAACGCGGCGTCGGCTACCGCATGGCGCGGCCGGCGCGCGCGGACGCCTGACGCCCCTCACCCGAAACTGTCCGCAAAGGCCTGCCGCTGCTCGGTGCTGCCGAGCATGATCAGCTCGCTCCCCTTGTGCAGGGACGTGGAGGGCGGCGGGTTGGTGACGACGAGACCGTTCTGCTGGATGCCGACGACGGTGAGGCCGGTGCGCTCGGAGACGGCGCAGCCGCCGAGGTCGCGGCCCACGAGGGAGGACGGCGCGGGCACCACGAACAGCTCCACGCCTTCGCCGATGACCAGCAGTTCCTGGCCGTGGAGTTGAGCGAAGATGTCCTCGACACCCTGGGAGGTGTAGCTGAGGGCGAAGTCGGCGCCGGCGCGGTAGATGGCTTCGAGGTTCCGCGAGTGGGTGATGCGGCTCAGGATGAGGACCTCGGGGTTGAGCCGGCGGCAGTAGACCGCCAGGTAGATGTTCATGGCGTCGTCGCTGCCGGACAGCACCACCGCGGGGGTGTTGCTGAGACCCGCCTCCATGATCAGGTCCCGGTCCGCGGCCTCGCCGAGGAAGAGCCGGCTGGGAATCTCGCCGATGCGCGCCCGCAGGGCCTCGTTGCGCTCGATGAGATGCACGTCCACTTCCTTGCGCCGCAGCGCCCGGGCCGTGGCCCGCCCCACCTTGCCGCCGCCGATGACGAGCACCGGGTTGTAGTTGATGTCGTAGATCACCAGCAGCAGGTTGAGTTCCAGGATCTGCTGCTCGGTGCCCGCCACCATCAGCAGGCTGGAATGGGAGAGGTACGTGTCGGGCCGGGCGGGCAGGAGCTTGCCGCGATCCCACACGCTGACGACCTCCAGGCCGGTGGCTTCGCGGATTTGCGTCTCGCGAATGGTGCGGCCGGCGAACGGCGTGTTGTGCACGGCGAACTCGGCGATTCGCAGGTCGCGGATGCCGCCGATGACGTGCACCTCGGCATGGCCGGCGTTGACGCGGTTGGCGAGCCGTTCCGCGAGTTGCTGGTGCAGCGGCAGCACATGGGTGCAGCCGCTCAGTTCCAGCACGTCGATGGCGTCCTCGGTCTCGGCGGTGGCGATGATGGGGACGTTTGGGGCCATGTCGCGCGCCGTGATGGTGATGTTGGTGTTCACCGCGTCGCCGAGGTTGGCGAGGATGAGACGCGCGCGTGACGCCCGCATGTTGACGTAGGTCTGCCGGCTGTCCACGTCGCCGGCGATGACCGAGAGCCCCTCGCGGTGCTTGCGGGCGGCCTCCGCGGGGTCCGGCTCGATGACGCGGTAGGGGATGTCGTAAAGGGCCAGCCGCTCGATCAGGCCCGTCGCCAGCGCGTCGTAACCGCAGATGATGACGTGGTCCGCGAGGTCATCCGGCACTTGGCGGGGCGCGCGGCCGCGTATCTGGGATTCCAGCCACGGCCCGTAGAACGAACGGATCAGGGTGAAGGGCAGCAGGATGAGCAACAGGATGATGCCCGACAGGAGGACGAGGATGCTGAAGATCCTTCCCAGGTCGCTGTCGAAGACGATGTCGCCGAACCCCAGCGTGCTCATGACCGTCAGGGCCCAGTAGAACCCCGTGACCCAGGAGTGGTCCTTGCCTTCCACGCCGACCATGATGACGTGGAAGAGGACGGAATAGACGGTGATGATGCCCACGAGGATGCCGACGAACTTGAGCAGCACCCCGAGGTTGCGCCGGGTTTCCGGATGCTCCATGAAGGAGACGAGCAGGCTGACGAGGACTTTCACGACAAGACCGTAAGTGCTTCAGGACCTCTTTTGGGGACCACGACAGGGTCGGCCCGGGTCAGCTCTCCGCCAGCCAGCGTCCGATGCCCACGAGCTCCGAATCCTTGCGAAAGTAACCGAGCAATTGAACGCCCAGCGGCATTTCGTCGAGCGCCAGCAGCGGCAGGTTCAGGGTGGGAACGCCCACCACCGACGAGAGCTCGCCGTAGATGGAGTTGCCCACCGGCATGCCCACGGGCGCGGCGTCCACCGAGTTCAGCGTGATGAACGCGTCGGTGCCGCGCGCCATGGCTTCCCATTGCCGGCGGAAGGCATGGCACCAGTCCAGCGCCCGCGCATAGTCCGCGGGTGTGAGGCTCCGGCCCGCCTCCACCCGCTCCCGTACGCGCTCGCTCAAGAGCTCGGGGCAGCGGTCGGCGTAGAGCGCCAGCGGGTAGCGCCCTTCATAGGTGAGCATGAGCAGGATCACCTCGGGCAGTTCCCGGAGCTTCCGCTCCAGCGCCTCCACGTCGGGGTCCTCGGCCCGGCCCGCCACCGCCACGCCCCTGGACCGCAACGTCTCCACGTAACCTTCGAAGACCGCCCGGGTGTCGTCCGCGGTGACGTCCCATCCGGCGCTTTCCAGCCGGACAACCCGCCCGGGCTTGCGCGCGGGCGGCAGCGTGGGCTCGCCGTTGAGACTCGGATGGCCCGGGTCGCCGCCGGCGCCGTGGGAGATGTACCAGGCCGTGCCCCACATGTCCTCCAGGGTGCCCGCGAGAATCCCCAGATGGGCCAGGCTTGGGGCCGACGGGAATCCCCCCAGGGTGTTGATGGCGCCGTAGGAGGCCTTGATGGCGTAGGTGCCGCAGTAGGCCGCCGGCCGCAGCACCGAGCCGCGCACCTGGGTGCCGGTGGCCGCCGGCACCATGCCCGCGCCCACCGCGGCGGCGCTGCCGCTGGAGGAGCCCCCGGGCGTGCGCGACACGTCCCACGGGTTGCGGGTGGGTCCGGGGGCGGCAAAGGCGAACTCGGTGGTTACCGTCTTGCCCAGGATGAGCGCGCCGCCCTTGCGCAGGGCGTGGACCGCGGCGCCGTCCCAGCCGGTGTGGAAGTCCTTGAGCACCGGGCTGCCCACTTCCATGGGCATGTCCTCGGTTTCGTGGACGTCCTTGATGGCCAGGGGCATGCCGTCCACTACCGAGAGCGGCCGTCCGTCCTTGTAGCGCGCGCCGGCGGCGTCGGCCGCCTTGCGGGCGCCGTCCACGTTCATCCGCACGAAGGCTTTGACTTCCGGCTCCAGCGCGTCGATGGTCTCCAGGCAGCGCTCGAGATACGCCCGCGGGGTGTCGCCGCCGTCGAGAAAGGAAGGGACCGCGGACGCGTAGCACAAGAGCTTCGCGGTCGCGGGGTCGTAGGGAACTTTCCGTCCAGCCATGGGCTCCTTTCGGGGTTGCGCGCGCCGCGTCGTCGCGGCGGCCTGTCCACGGGCCGTCACGGGCGCGTGAATACTTGGCATTATAGACAACAAAATGCCAAGACAAAACGATGAACAACCCATGGATTCCCGCTTCCGCGGGAATGACGGTTCGGGGGGTCCGTGTGCTCGCGGGAGTCCTCCTCCTGGCGACGGTCTGCGCCGCCCCGGCCGCGGCGTCGGAGCGCCTGCTGGTTTTCGCCGCCGCCAGCCTTCAGGGCGCGGTGGACGCCGTCGCGCAAGGCTTCGAGCGCGCGGGCGGCGCACGGGTCGCGCTCTCCTTCGCCGCCAGTTCCACCCTGGCCCGGCAGATCGAGCAGGGCGCCGCCGCGGACGTCTACGTGTCGGCGAGTCCCAAGTGGATGGACCGGCTGGAGCGCCGGCGCTGGCTGCGGCCGGGCACCCGCGGCGACCTGCTCGGCAACCGGCTGGTGTTGGTGGCGCCGGCGGGGAGCGCCGCGCCCGTGACCATTCATTCCGGGTTTCCGCTGGTCCGCCTCCTGGAGGGAGGGCGGCTCGCCATGGGTGATCCGAGCTACGTCCCCGCGGGAGTGTACGCCAAGGCCGCGCTCCAGACCTACGGGGTGTGGAAGGCGGTGGCGGGCCGGGTGGCCGGCACCGCGGACGTGCGCCGGGCGTTGGCCCTGGTGGCGCGCGGCGAGGCGCCCTACGGCATCGTCTACGTCACCGATGCCCTTGCGGACCCGAAGGTGGCGGTGGTGGGCACCTTTCCGGTGCACTCCCACCCGCCCATCCACTATTCGGTGGCCGTGCCCGCCGCCAGCGACCACCCGCAGGCCGAGCGGTTCCTGAGCTTTCTCTGGTCGCCCAAGGCCCGGTCGGTGTTCGAGGCCCACGGCTTCACGGGGCGGGAGCCGTAGTGGCGCGTTCCACCGATCCCTTGACCCTTCCCACGGTGCCGTCCCCATGTGGTCCCTGAGCCCGGCCGAGATCGAGGCCCTGCGCCTGAGCGTGCGCATCGCCGCCTGGAGCACGGTGGTCACCCTGCCCCTGGCGGTGCTGGCCGCGCACGTGCTGGCGCGCTACCGCTTCTGGGGCAAGGAGATTCTCAACGGCCTGTTGCACATGCCGCTGGTGCTGCCGCCGGTGGTCACCGGGTACCTCTTGCTGCTGCTGCTGGGGCGCCGCGGCCTGGTGGGGGCGTGGCTGGAAGAGACCTTCGGACTGGTCTTCGCCTTCCGCTGGACCGGGGCCGTGGTGGCGGCGGCGGTGGTGGCCTTTCCCTTGATGGTGCGGCCCATCCGGCTCTCCCTGGAAGCCGTCGACCAGCGCCTGGAGTCCGCCGCAAGGACCTTGGGAGCGAACCGTGTCTGGACCTGGCTCACGGTGACGCTGCCGTTGAGCCTGCCGGGCATGGTGGCGGGCGCGATCCTGGGCTTCACGCGGAGCCTGGGGGAGTTCGGCGCCACCATCACGTTCGTCTCCAACATCCCCGGAGAGACGCAGACGTTGTCGCTGGCGGTCCATTCCGCGCTGCAGGTGCCCGGCGGCGAGACCGGTGCCCTGCGTCTCACCCTAGTCATCGTGGCGGTCACCATCGTCGCGCTGGTGGCCTCGGAGATGCTCGGCCGTTATGTTGCCCGGAAGACGCGGGGGTACACGGCAAATGCTTGAAGTGGACGTGGAGCGCCGCCTCGGGGACTTCCGCATCGAGGCCCGGTTCCGCAGCGACCGTGGCGTCACCGCCTTGTTCGGCCGTTCCGGCGCGGGCAAGACCTCTATCGTGAACATGGTGAGCGGGCTCCTGAAGCCCGATCGCGGGCGGATCGAGGTGGACGGCCACGTGCTGTTCGACAGCGCCGGCGGCATCGACCTGCCGCCCTGGAAGCGGCGCATCGGCTACGTGTTCCAGGAGGGCCGCCTGTTCCCCCACCTGACGGTACGGCGGAACTTGTTGTACGGCCTGCGCTTCGCCCCCGCCGCCGAGCGCTACCTGACCATCGAACAGGTGGTCGCGCTGCTGGACCTGAGCGCGCTGCTGCCGCGCCGGCCGTGGTCCCTCTCCGGCGGCGAGAAGCAGCGCGTGGCCGTGGGCCGGGCGCTCCTGAGCAACCCACGGGTGCTGTTGATGGACGAGCCGCTGGCGTCTCTCGACGTCCTCATGAAGCGGGAGATCCTTCCCTACGTCGAGCGGCTCGACGAAATGGGCATTCCGATTCTCTACGTGAGCCACTCGCTGGACGAGGTGTCGCGCCTGGCGCGCAACCTGGTCCTCGTGTCCGCGGGGCGGGTTGCGGCCGCGGGCGAAGTGGACGAGATCCTGAACCGGCTGGAGCTGTGGTCGCCGGAGGACGAAACCGAGACCGGCACCATGTTGACCACCCGGGTCGCGCGCCACGACGCCGAGGCCGGCATCACGCATCTCGAATTCCGCGGCGGCGAGTTGCGCGTGCCGCTGGCGGAGATCCCCGAAGGGGTGGCCGTGCGCGTGTGGATCCGCGCGCGCGACGTCGGCGTGGCCACGGAGCGGCCGCGCGGGCTGAGCCTGCGCAACGTGCTCAGGGGGACCCTGGTGGAGATCGGTGGGGACCGTGCCGACGCCGGCCCCGTGACCGAGCTCAGGGTGCGCATCGGCGACACGACGCTCACCGCGCTGGTGACGCGGGGGGCGGTGCGCGAGTTGGCGCTGGCGCCGGGCCAGGAGGTCTACGCCCTCATCAAGAGCGCCAACCTCGACCGCCGGCAACTCAGCCTGGTGGCGGCCATGGCCGGCCCGGATCGGACACTCGTGTGAATACCGGATCTCGAAGCACCTTCTCGTCGCTGCGCAACCGGGATTTCCGCTACCTGTGGGCCGGCACCTGTTTCCTGAGCGGCGGGTTGTGGATTCAGCAAGTGACCCTGGGCTGGGCCACGTACGAGATGACGGGGTCATCCATATTGCTGGGGGCGATCAACGGCCTGCGTTTCGTGCCGTTCCTGTTCTTCAGTCCGCTGGCCGGCGTGGCAGCGGACCGCACGGACCGGCGCCGGCTCATGATGAGCACCCAGTGGTGTGTGCTGCTCACCGCGCTGAGCATGGGCGTGGTGGTGAGCCTGGGCCTGTTGCAGGTGTGGCACCTGTTCGCCTTCACGCTGGTGACCGGCGTGGTGTGGTCCTTCAGCGAGCCGGTGCGGCAGGCGCTCATCCCCGACGTGGTGCCGCGGGCGGAGCTGATGAACGCCGTGGCGCTCAACTCCGCGGCCTTCAACCTCACCAAGGTCATCGGCCCCAGCGTGGGTGGCGTGCTCATCGTCGCGTTCGGGCTGGCGGGCAACTTCTACATCCAGAGCGCCACGTACCTCTTCGTGCTGTGGATGATCTACCGGATGCATGTGCCCGAGCGGATCAGCGAGGCGGCGGCTTCTTCGGTTCTGAGCAACCTGCGCGAGGGCATCCGCTACGTGTGGTCCGACCCGGTGGTGTTCGCGGTCATGGCCACGGCCATGATCCCGCGCCTCTTCGCCATGCCCTACCAGGCGCTCTTGCCCATCTTCCAGAAGGACGTGCTGCAGGTGGGCGCGGACGGCCTTGGCCTCATGATGGCCGCGCCGGGCCTGGGCGCCATGCTGGCCATGCTGAGCGTCGCCCACTACGCCAGCCGGGTGAACCGGCCCGGGCTGCTGATGCTTGCGGCGCTGGTGCTCCAGGGGGTCTTCCTCGCCCTGTTCGCCCTGGTCCGTACGCTGACGCTGGCGCTGGCGACCTTGGTCGTCGTGGGCGGATTCCAGGTGCTGTTCATGTCCGTCTCCAACATGGTGCTGCACATGACCGTGCCGGACCAACTGCGCGGCCGGGTCATGAGCATCTACATGCTCGACCGCGGCATCACCCCCGCCGGAGCCCTGCTCGCCGGCGTCAGCGCCCACTTCATCGGCGCCCCTTACACCGTCCTGGGCATGGGCGCCCTCGTACTCGCGCTGGCCGCCGTGGTGATCCTGTTCCTGCCGGGCCTGAGGAAGGTGCGCGCCTGAACGGACAACGTTTCTCAAGAGGAGGAGGCGACGAGAATCATTGCGATCGGTGAAAAAAGGTGCAAAACGGAGAGTCTGAGTCATGTCGCGATACCCTGCATTGATCGACGGGAGAAAAGGGGCCTATGGCGTTACGTTCCCCGACCTCCCAGGCATTGTCGCCATGGGGAAGTCCATAGACGAGGCGATGCTCAATGCCGAAGAAGCGCTCCGCGACTACGCGATCGAAACGGAGAAGGATGACGGGGCGCTCATTACGCCGAGCGATCCGGAGCGGGTGGAACCGGAAGGCGGGCAGACCTTGGTGTCCATCCCACTGATCCGACTCTCGGGACGGAGCGTTCGCAGGCATATGACCCTCGACGAGGGAGTCGCCGCGTTCATCGACAGTGAGGCGCGAAGGCGCGGTATGACCCGTACCGCCTATGTCGAGTGGATGGCGCGCCGCGTTGCCGAGATGGGCGGCTGATCCGCCCAAGCGCTTGCGCTGCGCCATGGGCCGAGGATGAATAGAAGAATGACGCCACACAATGGCACATGGGTCGATCTCGACCGGGGCATCGTCAGCCGGGAGATCTTCGTTGACGAGGGCATCTATCGCTCCGAGCTGGAGCGGATCTTCGCGCGCGCGTGGCTCTTCGTGGGGCACGAGAGCCAGATCCCCGAGGCCGGCGACTTCTTTCTTTCCCGCATGGGGGACGAGTCGGTCATCCTGACGCGCGATCCGCAGAGCCGGATCCACGTGCTGCTCAACACCTGCCGGCACAGGGGCATGAAGGTGTGCCGTTACGACCAGGGCAACACCTCGGTGTTCACCTGCCCGTACCACGGTTGGAGCTACTCCACCGACGGCGGCCTGGTGAAGACGCCCGGGGACCTCTATGGCGTGCCGCAGTACCGCGCGGGCTACGGCGAACAGCTCGACAAGTCCGAGTGGGGGCTGATCCACGCGGCGCGGATAGAGCTGTACAAGGGGACCGTCTGGGCCGCCTGGGACGCGTCCGCGCCGTCCTTCGAAGAGTACCTGGGAGGAATGCGCCTGTACCTGGACGCGCTTCTGGACGCGCGGGACGGCGGCGAGGGCGGCTCGGAGGTGCTCGGCGGGGTGGTCAAGTGGCGCATGCCGTGCAACTGGAAGTTCGCCGCCGAGAACTTCGCCTGGGACACCTATCACAGCCCCACCACGCACAAGTCGGCGGAGATCGCCGGGGTCGGGCCGGGGGGCGAGGGCCAGGAGCGACACGGCTCGGCGCACCGCAACCAGGCCAGGCGGTTCACCAGCGGGCTGATGGCGTTTCCCGCCCTGGGGCATGCCACCATCACGGGGCCGCCGGAGGTGGGCGCCGAGGCGTGGTTCCCCGAGTTCCCCAACGACCCGGCGGTGGCGGAGTACTTCGAGGCGGTGGAGGCCAGGCGGCGCGAGCGGCAGAAGGGCAAGGTCACCGTCACCCCCGGCAACGGCAGCATCTTTCCCAACACCTCGTTCCATCCCTGGTTCCCGCGCACCATGGTGGTGTGGCATCCGCTGGGCGCGGGGCGGACCGAGGCGTGGCGCTGGTACCTCGTGGACCGGGACGCCCCCTGGGAGGTCAAGGACCTGCTGCGCCGCTACTACATGCGCTTTTCCGGCCCCGCGGGCATGGTGGAGTCCGACGACATGGACAACTGGGTCTACGCCACCGAGGCCAGCCGGGGCACGATCGCGCGCCGCTACCCCTACAACTACGGCATGGGGCTGGGGTTCGCGCAGCCCGTGGAGAACCTGCCGGACGCGGTGACCGTCAAGGCGTCCTTTTCCGAGGAAGGCGCCCGGGCGTTCTACCGGCGCTGGTCGGAGCTGATGAATGACCGGCCGTAGGATCAAATCGGCGGGAGAGACGGCTCCGCGCGGGTTGCCGCCGGCGACGCCGCCGGGCAATGCGTCGCCGGACGGCGGAACTCCGGCCGCGGACCGTGCCGGGAAAGGCCTCGCCTACCTGCTGCTTGCTCAGGAGGTACACGAGTTCCTGTGCGCCGAGGCGGACCTGCTGGACGAGCGCCGCTACGAGGAGTGGCTCGACCTCCTGACCGAGGATGTCTCCTACTGGGCGCCCATGCGCCGGAACGTCCAGTTCGGCCACTGGGACACGGAGAACACCCGCCAGGGCCGGGACATGAACTGGTTCGACGAGGGCAAGAGCACCCTGCGGCTGCGCATCAAGCAGATCGCCACCGGAGTGCACTGGGTGGAGGAGCCCGCGCCGCGGGTCTCCCGGCTGATCACCAACGTCCACGGCATCCGCGCCACCCCGAGCCTGGAAGACCCCGAGGAGGTCGGCGTCAAGTACCGCGTGCTGATCTACCGCAACAAGCTCGAGGACAGCACCGACGTCTTCGCCGGCAAGCGCGAGGACGTGCTGTGCAAGGTGGACGGCCGGTGGAGGATCCGCAAGCGCGTCATGCTGCTGGACCAGAGCGTGCTGCTGGCCGCCACCATGCCGTTCGTGCTGTGAGGAGCTGACCGCCGGCCCATCCACGGGAACGGGCAGGGCACGACACTAGGTCAGACGTCGATGAAAAGCTCGCGCAGGTCGGGCCGGCGCGAGATCAGCCCCTGGGCCATGGAGTAGTCCAGGAACTTCTCCAACCCCTTGCGGTTGGCGTCGAGGCCGTGGGGCCAGGGATCGGGGCCGAGAACCTCCGCGGTGCCGTCCACGTACTCGGAGAACCACGGCAGCACCCCGGCCGTGCTCACTCTCTCGAGCCGCTTGAAGAAGGCTTCCTTCTCCTTCCTGAGCACCCGCTCCACCTTGCGCGCGATCCCGGGCCCCTTCTCCAGGTGCTTCTCCCCGAGGGCCATCAGGTGCATGAGCGGGATGACGCCGTGCTTGCGGTAGTATTTCCGCTCCCGCTCCACGGCGTCGGGAAAGAGGCAGCGCACGGCGCCGTCGGGCACCGGCGGCCTGGTCAGGTGCGCGTAGATCACCGCGTCGAGCTTCTTCTCCAGGAGCCAGTCGAAGAGCCGCGCTTCCCCGCCCGCGTTCTCCACCTTGCCGGCGAGTTCCCGGGGCAGCCTGACCCGCTCCACCCGTCCGGTGACCCAGTGGATGTCCTCCGGCTTGACGCCGTAGTCGTCCTGCAGGATGCCGCGAATCCACACCGCCGCGGTCATGTGATAGTCCGGCACCCCCACGCGCTTGCCCTTGAGCTGCTCTCCGCTCACCAGCCTGCTGCCCCGGCGCACGAACAGCGCCGAGTGGCGGAAGCGCCGGGAGGTGAAGATCGGCAACGCCTTGTAGGCGCGCCAGCCCTGCTCCCGCATCATCGTGTAACTCGACAGCGAAAGCTCGGTGACGTCGTAGCGCGGCGACTTCAGCACCCGCCGGAACAGCTTGTTCGGCGGGTCCACGTAGTGCCAGCGAATGTCCAGCCCGTACGCTTGGTGGCGCCCGCTCGTGAGCGCGCCGAAGAACGGGTAGTCGTTGCTGGCCACGGTGAGGGGGGTGAGACCGGGATCGTTCGTTGATGGTTTGTCGGCCAAGTCCTTCTCCTTCCGGGGCGGGCTAGTGTGGTGTCTCACAAATACGCTTATGAATCTGCGGGTCCTTTTGGCCGTCGGCTGCGTTGCTCTTCCTCGCGTGGTACCCGCCACTGCTCGTCATCGCGCCTTGCCGACGACCAAAATGCCCTCGCAGATTCATAAGCGTATTTGTGAGACACCACACTAGCGGATCGCATTCGGGTTTCGGTGAGCGACTTGCGTCACCAGTGTGTCAAAGAAGTCCCCGAACGGGCGTGAGGTCCCAACGATTGCCGGCGATGAACCGAAGTTGACCTTGACGAGTACGAAATCTTCGATGGTCCCGGTAGTCCAGGACGGCGGTCTCCTGCCGGACAGGGATGTCAGCCGGTCGAAAATGATGTCGGACCACTTCGCGTGATGTTTGGTGGATACCGTGTCCTGTCCAATATCGAAGACCATGACATAGCCGATGGCTATTTCGGGAGAATGAAGTTGCGCGTTCGCCGCTTCTCCAATCAGATCGTCGACCCTGTTCGGAACCGTCCCGGGAATGTTTTTGAGGATGGATTTCAGGGAAATGCCGAGGCGAAACTTCCCGTCGTACTCCCACGCGACATCCCATTGCTTTTCTCTTCCCGCACCGGGTATAGCCACTTCCTTCTCGACATCTTTCAAACCGCGGCGTTCGAGTTCCTGAACGCAATAGTCGGCGAGCGTTTGGAGCCGGAGGGTGGACGTGGTCCTGCCTTCGACAACCGCAATACGGTAAAGGTCCTGGACCGCCTCGTCGAGGGAGATCATGCTCGCGGTTCGTCTTGGCAGGTGGCAGGGCAGTGTTATCCCATCACGGCTTTCTTCCTTGACGGGACGGCTTCGGTGGGGATTTCGCCGGACGTAACCCTTACGTCCTTCAACAGGTCACTGGTCTGATTCCGGAGCCGGCTCAGAGCAGCCTTCATGTATACAGGATCGATTTCGATACCTATGCTGTTCCGGCCGCAACCGGCGGCCGCAATCTGGGTCGAGGCTGTTCCTGTAAACGGATCGAGCACTGTATCCCCTACAAAGCTGAACATGCGGATCAACCGCTCGGCCAGCTCCACCGGGTAGGGTGCCGGGTGGGTCCGTGTCGAGGTGCCTTGAACATCGGTCCAGACCTGACGGAAGAGCTTCTGGAAGTAATCCTTGGGAAGCAGACTCAGGATCCTCGCCGCTGTCGAAGGTTTGCGATAGCCCCCGGGCTTCCTCTGCATGAGGATGAACTCGACGTCGTTCTTGAGGACCGCGTTGGGCTCGTAGGGCTTTCCCAGAAATCCGCCCCCGCCCCGATCGACCTCGTAGGCTGCGTTGGCGATCTTGCTCCAGATTATAGGCGCCAGATTGTCGAATCCGAGTCTGCGACAGCGCTCTTGTATGGAGGCGTGCAGGGGCACCACCGTATGCCGCCCGGAGTTCTTGCGTCTGGAGAGACACACATCGCCCACGACGCAGACGAGACGTCCACCGGGAATCAACGCCCGGTGGCAGATACGCCAAACTGCGTCCAGTTGGTCGAGAAATTCGTCATAGTCCTCGATCCAACCCAATTGGCCCGCGGTGCGGCGGTATTCCTTGAGCGTCCAGTAAGGCGGCGACGTCACTACCAAATGGACCGATTCGGCCGGAAAATCGGCGGCGCGGGCGTCGCCCAACAATAGCTCGTGGCGCGTGGGGACACGGCGCATCGCGGCTTCGAGCGCCGTCATGGAGGCGGAGTCTTTCGCAAGCCGCGGGAGGTCCCGTGCAGGATCCTTCAGGATACGAAGTGCATCGGGAATAAAGGCGTCGAGATGGTCTTGGGGGGACATTAGGCCTCTCCTGGCGACCAGAATATCCTACCTGATCTCACGGCAAAGGCAACGGCCTGAGCATGGGGGCGCTGTACGAGAGTTCTTGTCAGCAGGAAGTCGATCCCTCCACGTATCTCACGGGAAGTGTTGGTTAGAGGTTGGGTTCACGCGGGCGGGCTGGTCGACGCCGTGTTTGTATCTGATGAAGAAGGGAACCCGCTGCAGCGCACCTCGTCGCCGATGTCGAACCGCATCAGGTCTTCGCCCAGTACCAGCGGCCCGCTGTAGGCGGTGCGGGTGGCCGGGATCAGGTCGGCGTCGGTGGCTTCGCCGAAGAGGAGGATGTGGTTGTAGACGGCGAGCCGGGGGCGGGTGCGCGTGAACACCTTGCCGGCGTCTTCCGGCGTCGTGTGGTTGCGGCGGATGCGTTCCAGGTTGGAGCGCTCCAGGCCCTCGCCCATGCCGTGGGTGACCTCGTGGACCAACAGGTCCACGTCCTGCGAGTGGGCCATGAGGTTCTCGTTGAAGGTGGTGTCGCCGGACAGCACCGCGGAGCGGCTGTTGCAGTCGATGCGGTAGCCGAAGGCGTCGAGCTGCTCGCCGCCGTGATCGACCCTGAAAGCGGTGACGCGGACGCCGCCCGACTCGAAGACCACGCCCTCTTCGATCTCGGTGGATTCGAGCTTCACGCCGTCGGCGTTGTAGCTGTGGCTGCGCACGCGGATGTCGGTGGCGAACGCCAGGGGCAGGTGTTCGGCCATCTGGTTCGTGCCCTCGGGTCCCCACACCTTGAGCGGCACGGTGCGCCGGCCCCAGGGCCGTCCGATCCAGCCGGTGAGCCATAGATCGGTGAAACCCACCACGTGGTCCGAGTGATGATGGGTCAGGAACATGCCCGTGATGTCGCCGAAGGGAATCCCGAGTTGGTGCAGCCGTTGCAACGCGCCGCGCCCCGCGTCGAACAGGAACTTCTCGCCCCCTGCCTCCACGAGCGTGCTCGGCCCGAAGCGGTGGAGCACGGGCGGCGGCGCCCCGGTGCCCAGAAGGGTCACGCGAAAGACATCGTTGGATTTATCTTCCATGCCGGCTCCCTACCGATCCGCCCGGATGCGGCTTAGTGGGCACTTCCGATCCGGCCCGTAGGCTCCTCGTCTCAGGAGGTAGTGACATGGCCAAAACCGAGTACCTTAGCCTCTCGAAACGCATTATCGACCGTCTGTCGGTCGATGACAAGGACACCGTGTTCTGGGACCGTGACCTTCCCGGATTCGGCATCCGGGTCCATCCCTCGGGCGCCAAGGTCTACGTCGTGCAGACGCGTGTCTTCGGCCGCTCCAAGCGCGTCACCGTGGGCCGCCACGGCGAGCTTTCCGCCGACCAGGCCCGCAAGGAAGCCGCCCGGATCATTGGCCGCATCAAGGCGGGCGAGTCTGCACCCTTGGCGGAACCTTCCGCCGCCCCCGACGGTCGCAGACCTGGCCGAACGCTACCAGCGCGAGTACGTGGCCATGCACTGCAAGCCCTTGACCGTGTCCCACTACGGTCTCATGCTCCGCAAGCACATCGTGCCGACGCTGGGAAAGCTTCTGGTTTCAGAGGTCGAGCGCAAGCACATCATGGCGTTTCAGGACGGTCTGAGGGACATGCCCACGGTGGCGAACCGGGCCGTGGAAATCCTTGTCAAGATGTTCAACCTGGCCGATGCGTGGGGATGGCGTCCTTCGGGCAAGAACCCGTGCCGTTTCGTACGCCGCTACAAGGTCGAGAAGCACCACGAGCGGTTCCTGACCCCCGAGGAACTCTACCGGCTCGGTCGGGCGCTGGCGACGCGCTCGCCGCCTCGGACTATGTCCCAGTGGTGACCAAGAGCTGCGCACGTTCGGCGACGACGCGGCGCGCCCCGCCTACATCGTCAACGAGCGCGGCGTCGGCTACCGCATGGCCCGGCCCGGCGAGAACGACTGAGTCGCCGGTCCGGACAGGGATGACCGCGAGGCCCTCGCGGCGGCAATCCATCGCCGCCCCAGCGATGGCATCGCGATGCCCGCCGGGCCCCGACACCGGCTGGGACAGGGGCAGCTTTCAGAGTTCCGGCAGGGGCCGACCCTACTCGGCCGGGCCTTCGCGCGCGGGTGTGTCTTCGAACCCGTCAAGCTCCCGTGCGAGCCGCGCGACCGCGGGTCCCGCCCGCGCAAGGGCCGGTCCGGGATCGGCGCGGGATTCGGCGTGAATGAGTTCCGCGATGCACGCGCCAAGAACCGCCATGCCGGCGGCGTCGAGACCCCGCGTGGTCGCCGCGGCGACGCCCAGGCGCAGCCCGGTCCACTTCGAGGGATTGCGCGCGTCGAACGGCACCGGGTTCCGGTTGGAGGTGATGCCGGCCCTGGCGAGCGCGGTCTCCGCTTGGCTTCCGAGGAGCCCCACCGAGGCAAGATCGAGCAGCACCATGTGGGTGTCGGTGCCGCCGCCGACGATACCGAGGCCGCGGTCGGCGAGCGCGGCGGCAAGAGTCCGCGCGTTCTCGACGACGCGCCGCCCGTAGTCCCTGAACTCCGGGCGAAGCGCCTCGCCCAGGCACACCGCCTTGGCGGCGAGCACGTTCGAATGGAGGCTCCCCTGGACGCCGGGGAACACGGCGGACTGGATGCGCTTGGCGAACGCGTCCGAGTGCGCGAGGATGACGCCGCCCCTGGGGCCGCGCAGGGTCTTGGTCGTGGTGCAGGTCACGATGTCGGCGTGCGGCAGGGGCGAGGCGTGCACGCCCGCCGCAACCAGACCCGCGATATGGGCCATGTCGACCAAGAGCCGGGCTTCGACGGCTTCGGCGATTCGGCCCATGCGTTCGAAGTCGATCGCCCGCGGATAGGCCGAGCCGCCGGCGATCAGCAGCGCCGGGCGCACCTCGCGGGCGCGGGCCTTTATCGCGTCGTAGTCGAGCAGACCAGTCTCCCGGTCCACGCCGTAGTGATGGGAGTCGAACCAGCGCCCCGAGAGGTTGGCTCCGGCGCCGTGGCTGAGATGCCCGCCCGCCGCCAGGTCCAGGCTCAGGATACGGTCTCCGGGGCGCAGCAACACGAAGAACACGGCCTGGTTCGCCTGCGTGCCGGAGTGTGGCTGAACGTTGGCATAGGCTGCGCCGAAGAGGTCCTTTGCGCGCTCGACGGCGAGGCGCTCGACAATGTCGACATGCTCGCCGCCGCCGTGGAAGCGGTTTCCAGGATAGCCCTCCAGCGTCTTGTTCCCGATCTCGTGGCCGAGCGCCTCGCGCACTGCCCGGCTCATGACGTTCTCGGATGCGATGAGCTCGATCTGTTCGCGCTGGCGGCGCGTCTCGCCGTCGAGCGCTTCCGCCACCGCCGGATCGGTGTCGGCAAGGGAACGCCGGGCATGGGCGGCGGGACTGTCGTTCGCGTGCATGGGCGATCTCATCCGGTACCGGAACGCAGGCATGGCCGCCTTGCCGCGAGGGTCAAGACAACCATGAGTGTATTATCCCGAGACCTGCAGGGACGCAACCGCCAGATATTCCAGCGAGACAGTCTCAGGATGTCTTCTTCCAGAGGTTCTGCGAACACCTGATGGAGGCCGACGGGATCGACGCTGCGGATCTCGATCCTCCCCTTGTCGATGCCGGTTCGGCAAGGGCGAAGTTTCGCCTCCGGGCGTGATGGGGCCTGAATCTCGGTCGCGTGACGCCGGAAGGCGAGGGAACCGCGGTATTCGTTTCTTCGTATGGTCCGGGACGGCGGTTTCGTGGTAGCCTCACCATGAGGGTGAACGGGATCGAAGGGGTCGTTCGCCGGAATCAGCACCTTACGATGAATACGTCGGTGTCCATGGAAACGCCGTCCGGCAAGGCCGCGGCGGATGAGAATTTCCCGGTGGGCTCGTGGCTCTTGCCGGCGCGCCTGCGCCCGCATATCGCCATCTTCTACGCCTACGCCCGTGCCATCGACGACATCGCCGACAACCCGGCCCTGTCGCCCGCCGACAAGATCGCGCGGCTCGAGTGTTTCGCCGACGCGGTTACCGGCGCCGGTGCGCCGGACCCGGCTTTCCGCAAGGCGCACGCGATCCGGCGCAGCTTGGCCGAGACCGGTGTGACGCCCCGGCACTGCGTGGACCTGACCCGGGCGTTCAAGCAGGACGCGGTCAAGCTGCGCTACGACGACTGGGACGATCTCATGGGTTACTGCGACCTGTCGGCGGCGCCGGTGGGCCGCTACCTGGTGGATCTGCACGGCGAGTCGCCCGCGGCTTACCCGGCCTCCGATGCCCTGTGCAACGCCCTGCAGGTGCTCAACCATCTGCAGGACTGCGGTGACGATTACAGGACATTGAACCGTGTCTACCTGCCGCGGGAGTGGATGTCGTCGGCGGGCGCGGATGTCGAAGCTCTCGCTCATGGGGCGGCCGGCGCGCCGCTGCGGCGGGTGCTGGACCGCTGCCTCGACTACACGGACCGCCTCCTGGAAACCGCGGACGCGCTGCCGGGGCACCTGCGCAACCTGCGTTTCGCCATGGAGGCCGCGGTCATCGTCGCCATCGCATGGAGGCTCGGCGCGGAACTGCGCCGGCGCGATCCGCTGGCCGAAAGGGTGGTGTTGACCAAGGCCCAGTACGCGGCGTGTTGCGCGCGCGGCATCGGCCGGGTGCTGTTCGAACGGGCCTTGCGGCGGCACCGCGCGCCGAAGCCGCCTCGTTCCGGCACGCGCGGGGGTGAGGATTCGTCGGATGCCGGAGGGTAGACCCACGGCGGGCGTGGCGGCCGCGGCGGAACGGCCCGCGGAGCCGTGGACCCATGTCCACCGGGTGGTGGCACGCTCGGGCACGTCGTTCCTGTGGGGCATGCGCGTGCTGCCGGCGGAGCGCCGTCGCGCCATGTACGCCATCTACGCGTTCTGCCGCGAGGTGGACGACGTGGCCGACGAACCGGGGGACAGCGCGGAGAAGAGGCGCGGATTGGCGGCGTGGCGGGAAGAGATCGCGCGGCTCTACGCGGGCGAACCGCGGTGGCTGACGACCAGGGCGCTGCTGCAACCCGTGCAACGCTACGACCTGCCGCGGGAGGAGTTCCTCGCCGTCATCGACGGCGTGGAGACCGACACGGCGCCGGCGGTCCGGATGGGGACCCTGGAGGACCTGCTGCGCTATTGCCGCAAGGTGGCCGGCGCCGTGGGGATGCTCTCCATCCACGCGTTCGGCGTGCCTCGGGACCCGGGATACCAGATCGCCGAGACCCTCGGGAACGCCGTGCAGATCACCAACATCCTGCGCGACGTGAAGGAAGACGCGGCCGAGGAGCGCCTCTACGTCCCCCTGGACCTGATGGAGCGGCACGGCGTGCCGGAGAGTCCCCTGAGCGCGGTGTGCGACCAGCCGGGTTTCGCGGCGGCGTGCGCGGAGCTGGCGGGGATCGCGCGCGACCACTACGCCGGCACCGAGCGGTTGCTGGCCCGCCTCGGGCGCCGCCAGATCCGCCCCATCGTGCTCATGATGGCGGTCTATCGAGAGACGCTCCGGCGCCTGGAGGTGCGGGGCTGGACACACCTGGAGCGGCCCGTGCGGCTGGGCAAGCCGCGCAAGCTGTGGCTCGCGTTGCGCTACGGCCTTCTCTGACCCGCCTTCTTCGTGGCTCTGACCTATGTCATCGGCGCCGGCGTGGCCGGCCTTTCCGCCGCCGTTTCGCTGGCCCGGGCGGGGCGCGCCGTGACCCTGTACGAAGCCAGCGGGCAGGCCGGCGGCCGCTGCCGTTCCTACTTCGACGACAGGCTCGGGTGCGCCATCGACAACGGCAACCATCTCCTGCTCACCGGCAACCGCTCCACCATGGGTTACCTGGCGGACATCGGTGCCGCCGATGAGCTGGTGGGGCCGGCGCAGGCGTGTTTCCCGTTCCTGGACCTGCGCACCGGCGAGCGCTGGCGCCTGCGCCCCAACGCCGGGCGGCTGCCCTGGTGGATTCTCGACCCGCGCCGGCGCGTGCCCGGCACGCGCGCGTCCGAGTACCTTTCCGGCCTCCGTATCGCGCTGGCGGGCGCGGAGCGTACCGTGACCGACTGCCTGGGCGACCACGGTCCCCTGTTCGAACGGTTCTGGGAACCGTTGGCCGTGGCCGCGCTCAACAGCCCGGCACGGACCGGCGCCGCGCGCCTGCTGTGGCCGGTGTTGCGCGAGACCTTCGCCAAGGGAGAGGCCGCCTGCCGGCCGCGCATCGCCCGCACCGGCCTCTCCGGAACGTTCGTGGGCCCGGCGCTGGAGCTGTTGCGCCGGCGCGGCGCCGCTGTCCGGTTCGGCACCCGGTTGCGCGCCATAGCCGGCGAGGGCGGCGCGGCGCACAGCCTGGACTTCGGCACCGAGGCGGTGGCCTTGAAGGACGGCGACAGCGTGGTCCTGGCGCTGCCGCCCCACGCCGCGGCGAACCTGATACCGGGCCTCGCCGTCCCCGACGAGAGCCACGCCATCGTCAACGCCCACTTCCGATTGCCCGAGGGCGGCGGCCTCCCCTCTGACCTGCCGTTCCTCGGGCTCGTCGGCGGGACGGCGCAATGGCTGTTCGTCCGCGGCGACGTCGCGTCCATCACCATCAGCGCGGCCGACGGCATGGTCGACGAGGACGCCGACGCCATCGCCCGCAAGACATGGCGCGACGTCGCCGCCGCCCTGGGGCGCCCCTTGTGGCCGCTGCCGCCGTACAGGGTCGTCAAGGAGAAACGCGCGACGTTCGCGCAGACGCCCGCGCAGGTGAAGCTCCGCCCGGGGACCCGGAGCCGGTTCCCGAATGTGTATCTGGCGGGGGACTGGATCGACACCGGACTGCCCGCCACCATCGAAAGCGCCGTGCGCGCGGGCCACATGGCCGCGCGTGCCATCGGCGGCGCCGTTCCGTAGCGACCGGAAGATTGACCCTCGGGTGCCGGTGCTGCATAGTGAATTCGACATGGGCCAAGAGACTGCACTGCCGGATCGGAGGGAATCAGTGGCCAAACGACCCTTGCGAGTCATCCTGGCGCAGCCTAGAGGCTTCTGCGCCGGCGTGGTCCGGGCGGTGGACATCGTGGAGCGCGCGCTTGAGATCTACGGCGCCCCGGTCTACGTGCGGCACGAGATCGTCCACAACAAGCACGTGGTGGAGGGCTTGCGCGAGAAGGGAGCGCGCTTCGTCGAGAAGGTCTCCGACATTCCGAAGGGCGCGGTCACGGTGTTCAGCGCCCACGGCGTCGCCCGCAAGGTGGAGGATGCGGCGGACGGGCGCGGCCTCCAGGTCATCGACGCCACCTGTCCGCTGGTGAGCAAGGTCCACGTCGAGGCACAGCGCTACGCGCGGCAGGGCCATGAGGTGGTGCTCATCGGCCACGCCGGCCACCCGGAGGTCGAGGGCACCATGGGGCAGGTACCGGGCACGGTGCACCTGGTGTCCAATCTCGAGGACGTGGCGGAGCTGAGCCCCGCCGATTCGGCGAAGCTCTCCTACGTGACGCAGACCACCCTCAGCGTGGATGATACCCGCGAGATCATCGCGGCCCTGAAGTCCCGTTTCCCCGAGATCCGCGGGCCGGACGTGAAGGACATCTGCTACGCGACCCAGAACCGGCAGACCGCCGTGCGGCTCCTGGCGTCGGAGTCCGACGTGATCCTGGTCATCGGCGCGGACTACAGCTCCAACTCGAACCGTCTGCGGGAGATCGGCGAGGAGGTCGGAACCGTCAGCTACCTCATCCCGGACGCCACGGGCCTCGATCCGGCTTGGCTGGAAGGCGTTGAATCCGTGGGGATCACCGCCGGCGCATCGGCGCCCGAGGATCTGGTGCAGGGATTGGTGGACCGGCTCCGCGAAGCGTTCGACGTCACCCTGACGAGCCTCGACGGCATCGAAGAGAACGTGACCTTCAAGCTGCCGCGGGAACTGGCCGTCGAGTCGCCCTCTCCGGCGTGATCACTTCCTGCGAGTGTCAGAGGGGCCGTTACCTGTCAGAAGTGGTAGGTGACGCCCATCTCGACGAAGCTGTCGCGCCGGGTTTCGTAGTAGTTCAAATCGTCCTTGTCCACGGCGACGAAGAAGGTTCCCGCGACCTCCAGGGACCACCGGTCGGTCAGCCGCCGGGTCAGCTCGAGGCCGAGCGAGCGGGTGGCGTGGTCGAGGTCCCATAGTGCGCTCACGGTGATCTGGGTGCCTTCCACGTCGTTCAAGCCCAGCCGGACGGCGGCGAAGGCTTCGTTGTTGAAGACGTGGGGTGCGTCGTCGCCACGGCCGTCGTAGGTCCATTCCACCAGCAGCCCCAGGTCCGCGTTCGAGTCGAAGACCGCGTTGAACGTGTATTCGCCACCCGCCACGAAGGCCGCGTAGTCCTGCTCCCGTCCCATTCCGTTTGATGCGCCGGCGCGGTGAATGACTTCGAGCTTCAGCAGCCAGGATTCGATGGTGAGCTGGGCGTCCAAGCCGAACTGCCGGATCTGCTCGTAGTGCTGGACCAGCAGCAGTTCGCCCCTCTTGTCCAACCGGGGCAACACACAGGCCAGACAGGCCTCCCGGCTGGTGCCGTCGAAGACGGTCAAGCCGAAGTCGAGGAGGCCGGCGCTTCGGCTGTACCGGGCCGCGAGGTCCACGTGCCACTCCTTGGCGGCGCTCTCGTAGGAGACATGCTCGTCGTCCACCACGAACCGGGAACGCAGCCGGCCCGACCGGCCCGGAAAGGTGCGCTCCCGGTGGTACGTCAGGGCGAACAGCTCCAGCGCGCCCCACTCGCCGGCCCAGGTGACATGGGCCATGGGCTGGCCGAGCTTGCTCTCTTCGTTGGGGTGCTCGACCAGGTCGGTCTGGTTGACGATGTCCACCAGGTGGCGCGACTCGGCGACGCCCCAGAACACGCGGTCGACGCCGAGGCGCAGCTCCCATTCGCCTTCACCGGCCTCGCCGAAGATCAGGAAGTAGCCCTCGCGCAGGTCGGCATGGGTACGGCCGGCGTCCCCGGCGTCGTAGCGAAAGAACGGCTTCACGGTGAGGCTGCGGCCCTCGTCGTCCTCGACGTAGAGTTTCGGCTCGACGACGAACCCGGAGTTGTAGGAATCCTGGCCCGCGTGGGCGTTGTCCTGGTAGAACCACCGGCCCTCCGCGGCGATGCGCCCGGACAGTTCGCTGTGGGCGATCTCGAGGGCCCCGGCGGCTCCGGCGGCAAGCACCGTCGCGGCGAACCCGGCGAGGACCAGGGCCGCCGTGAGCCTGCATCGGCCGGCTCGCATCAACGGATCCGTTTCAGCCCCGTGCGGGAGAAGTCGCGGTCATCGAGATCGGTGCCGAACTTGTAATCGGCCCATTCGAGCAGCGTGCTCTTGCCGGTGAGGTGATTGACCATGGTCATCAGGCCGGCCTGCCAGAAACGGCCCAGATACTGCTCGTACTTCTCCAGCGTGAGAGTCTTCAGGTGGGCGTTCTTGCGGTCGAAGTACTCCACCTTCCACACCCGCAGCTCGTCCTTGTCCTGCCACACGAGCTGCCGCTTGTAGCCGGACCGCTTCTCGGTCGGGAACCGCTCGGACACCGTGCAGGTCATGTCGCCGCAGGGCTCGTCGCGCAGGTACTTGTAGGTGAACCGCTCCACCTCCTGGACGCTCATGTCCTCGTAGGCGAACTCGCTGCCCATGAAGGAGCCCGAGCGGTTGGACGAGCTGATGCGCTTCACCCGCTTGAGGGCCGGCAGGTAGAGCCACTGGTCGTCCGCCTTGGTGAGGTGGCCGTGGATCAGGAACGCCGTGCCCTTCACGTCCCGCGGCTCGTCGAACACGAACAGGCTCTTGTCGCCGTCGCCGGGCACTTCGAGGACCTTGATGCGCACCTGACGCACGCTTTGCTGCCCCTGCTTGTTGCGCAGGGTCATGGTCTGGCGCGCCGTGAAGTTGCCGAAGCCCTTCCCGCGCGCGCGCGCTTCGTTGGCGATGCGGAGCCCCTTCTCCTCCGGGGTCTCCGAGTGCGCCGCCGGCGGTCCGGCGAGCGACAGCAGGAAAGCGAAACAGGCCACGGACGACACCCAAGAAACGTGAATCATTGTTCTCTCCTGTCAATAGTCATCAGCAGAGCGGGAAGAAGCAGGAAGTCGCCCACGAGCGCGAACACGAGGGTGATCGTCACCAGAAGGCCAAGGGCCCAACTGAGCTCGAACCCGGATGACGAGAACACCAGCAGCCCCGCGCACAGGACGGCGGTGGTGGTCCACAGCGCGTGACCGACGGTGCGAAAGACCGAGCGCACGGCCTCTGCCGTAGCGAGGCCTTGCCGGCGGGCCTTCAGATACTCGGTCAGAAAGTGAATCGTGTCGTCCACGATGATGCCGAACGAGACGGCAACCACCACCGAGGAGGCAATGCCCACGTAGCCGACGAGATAGCCCCACAGGCCGAAGCTCATGGCCGCGGGAATGAAATTGGGCAAGAGACTGACGAGGCCGAGGCGCACGCTCCTGAAAACCCCCATCAGGATGAACGAGATGAGCGCCATGGCGATGATGGTGCCGCCCAGCATGCTGGTGATGTTTCGTCGGGAAAGGTGTGCGAAGATGATGCTGAGCCCCGTCGCCGGAGTGGCAAACCGAGGGGCATTGGCGCGAAGCCATTCCTGAGCCCGCGCATCGAGCTCGCGTAGCTCCCGAGACGACGTGCTGTCGACCACGACGGTCATGCGGGTGGCGGATTTGGCGACGTCGATGCGGTCGTTGAGGTCGCTGCCGAACGGGAGCGAGAGCTCGTAGAGCAACAGGTATTGCGCGGCGAGCTCCGGATCGTCCGGCAACCGGTGGAAGGCCGGATCGTCGCCATGCAAGTTCTTGTTCAGCCGTTTCATGATGTCCGGAAACGCCTGCACGTGGCTTACCTCCGGCTGCTCCCGGTACCAGTCGGCGAATGCATCCACGGCGCGCAGATATTCCGGTTCGGTGATGCCGCCGTCGCGCTCCGCCTTCAGCGAGTACTCCAGCGTAATCAAGCTGGTCAGATTTTCGATGACGAAGTCCGTATGGCGCCGGAACTCGTAGCGCTCATCGAAATACCGCGTCCAGTTATCGGTCAGCTCGTTGCGGGGAATGCCCGCGGCGAGGGCCACCGCGAGAAGGGTGACGAACCAGAGCAGGAACCTGCGGCGCGCGACAACGAAGGCGCCGAAGCGGTCGAAGAACGCCGGCAGCTCGGAGCGGACCGGGCGCGCGCGCAACGGCAGGATCGAGAGCATTGCCGGCAGGAGGGTCATGGAATAGACGAAGGCGCACGCGACGCCGAACGCCACGAGATTGCCCAGCAGGTGAAATGGTGGCGAATCCGAGGCATTCAGGCTGAGAAACCCGATGGCGGTGGTGATGGCGGTGAGGAACACCGGATAGGCGTTGACGTGGAGCGATTCGGCAATGGCCGCATTCCTGTCCATGCCGCGGCTCATGCCCAACAAGGCGGCGGTGACGACGTGGACCGAATGCGCCACGGCAACCGTCATGACGATGATCGGTACGCCCGAACTGGTCGGGCTCAACACCGCGCCGATCCAGCCCGCGAACCCCATGGTCGTGCCGATGGCGAACACAAGCACGACAACGATGGGCACGGTGCCCCATATCGAGCGCAGGAGAAGGGCCGCCGCGGCCACGATGATCAGAAACACCAGGGGCGTGAGGGTCTCGATATCCTCTTTCGTGGTGTCGGCGAAGGCGCGGTCCATGACGATAAGGCCGGTCAGGTAGTAGGCGATGTCCGGATGGGTCGCCCGGGCCTTGTCGAGGACGGCGTTGAGATAATCGGTGGCTTCCACGAACGCGACGTCCGAATTTTCAGGCAGGACGAAATTGATTACCAACCCGCCCACGCGCCCGTCACGGGAAACCAGACGTCCGGCAATATCGACGGCGTTCAGCGCGGTCTTCTCGACCTGCGCCACGTCGGCATCGCTGAGCGACCGCGCGTCGTCGACCAGCGGCTCGACGATCAGATCGTCGCCTTCCGCTCTACTGTGTGTGTAGTTGGTAAGCGAGTCGACCCGGCTGGAATGGGGCGCTTCCCACCCCGCGGCGGTGAGTTCCTCGATGGCGCCGAGGGCCTCGCGCGTGAACACCGATCCCTCCCTCGGCGCCACGGCGACCAGAGCCGCATGGGATACGGCGTAGGTGCTCTCCAGAGCGTCGAAGGCGGCGAGTTCCGGATTGCCCTCGCCGAACATGATCCGGTAGTCGTTGGTGACGCGGAGGAAGCGGGCGCCCGCGGCCATGGCCAGCATGAGCAGCGTTGCGAGCGCAATCACCCACCATCGATGGCGCAGCACGGCGGCGACGTAGCGGTCCAAAAGTACGGAAATCATCGGCTTAGCTAAACGAGTATGGTGGAAACCGTACTCGTCCTTCTACAAACAGCCTGCCACAGCCGAATATTGATGTGAAGCCTCCAATCCGTTCCACAACTCCTGTGTCCGCCGAGTTTGACATTCCCTTCAAACCGTTTTGGTGGTACGTTACGCTGTTAGCTGTGTTTCGTGTACGAGGTCTTTATACCGGTTGCAGGACGGCCTGCGACAGATGATCGATCGACATTATAGGCGGAAAGTGGGTATGGCAGAACTGGACCTGAGAGCCGACGGCGGCGGGAGAAGGCCACCGAAGTGCTGAACCCCCCGTCAGCATATGTCGACGGCTACGCCAAAGCGTGCGCCGTCGACCGCGAGGCTGCGGACAACTACATCGCCCACACCCGTATAGGCGACCCGGTCATGGACGAGGTCGTGGAAGAGATGGCGTCGTTGCCTCCGGAACAGATCCACGAGTTGATTCGAGCGGGGATGGAGGAGGATCGCGACGGTTTGCGCAATGCGCCGCGATCGTTGCGCGACTTCTTCATTGACGCACCGCAGCCTGACCCGGACTGGCTTGATCGCGACGCTTTCGGCCCGGGCATCCGTGCCTTTCAAAAAAACTCGGTGCTCGTCCTTTCGGCTTTCGTCACGGGTGTGCTGATTGACGGGTTTTCCACCCTGATAAGCAAGTCTTTCGTGGAGACCGGGCGCATATTCGATAACGGGGTGTGGCGGCTCAAGCAGAACAACCGTCACCAGATGGAGATATTCCTTCCCGGCGGGCTGGAACGGTACGGCGAGGGCTGGAAACTGTCGGTTCGCATCCGGTTCGTGCACGCGCAGGTCCGGCGGCTGCTGGGACAGACCGCGGAATGGGACCACGACGTCTGCGGCGTGCCGATCAGCGCCGCGCACCTGGGCTACGCGGTCGCGTGTTTCGCGGCGCGCACCGTCAAACACTCGGAGTCGCTGGGAGCCCGTTACACCACCGAGGAGCGCGCCGGTTTCCACGATGTCTGGCGCTACTCCGGTTATCTCATGGGGATCCCCGAGACCATCCTCTTTGCCGACGAGAGCCACGCACTGCACCTGTACCGGATCGGTTCCCTTTGCGAGCCTCCTCCTACCGAGGATGCGATCATCATGACCAATGCGTTGATCAACTCCGCGCCGCTGGTGGCGAACATCACTGATCCGGAAGAACGGCGTCAGTTGGTGACGAACGTCATCTACCCCATTTCGCGGGCGCTGGTGGGCAACAAGCTCGCCGATCAGTTGAACTTCCCCAGGAAGGGTGGAATGCCTTTCCCTCTGCTCGCTTACCGCATCGACCAGCGCCTTCAGAGGTTGAAGGCGTGGTACCGAAAGGAAAGGGCCCGAAATTTCTCGACGCTTCTTGAGGCCTCGGCCTATGACGACGCCGGCGTGAGCTACCGGCTGCCCGACCACCCCCACGACGAGCGGTCCAGCAAGTGGTGAGCGGTGGCTCCACCGGACCGGCTCGTGTCGATCAGCCCGCCATCTTCCTCCGGCAACCGCGGCTTCGCCGGAGGCCCGCGCGGCCCACCCCCTCCCCCGCCCCTGGAGCCCCCCCAGCCGCCGGCGCCCGCCGCGCGCGGGGCGGGTCGTTTGTTTTTTTTTTTCTGTTGATATGCATAAGGGTGGGGGGGGGGGGGGGGGAGAGGGGTTGGGGGGGGCCCCCCCACTTGGTACATCGAGCAGGGTCCCCAGGATCTGCTTCGCGAGAAGTACGGCCTGACCGCGGACGGGATCCATCGGCAGGGGGAGGGGGTGGGCGCGCCGGGCTCCGGGGGAGCCGCGGGTGGCCGGGGGAGATTGGGGGGGGGTGGGCACCAGGCCGGGCCGGGGGGGCCCCGGCCACCCCCTCGCCGG